>CAYPUV010000025.1:0-26253 GCA_964413895.1 uncultured Anaerolineaceae bacterium | reverse complement strand
GCATCACCAACGTCACAGACCCAGCCTTTGCAAATGCAGAGGTCATTCAACAGGGTGCTATGTTTATCATCCCCAACCTGAACATTACCGGGCAGGTAATTATTCACAACAAGGTTCTATTGCGAGCGTACAAATTGCCCGGTTTGCCCGCGCTTTTGCTGGGCAGCATTATTTTGCTGCTGGCGCTGGTACAGCTTCCCCTGCCACGCCCCGGCATTGTTCGGCTCACCGGGGTGACAAAAGGACGCGGCAGCAAAATTGAAGCGGAGGTGGAAACTCTGGGGTACTCGCTTTTATTGGAGAAGACAATAAACAACACGCTCACGTTAGCTGCAGAGGACAAGCCAGATGAACAACGCAACGAATAACGCCCCCAAACCAATCATCATCGGTGTGGCCGGAGGCACGGCCTCTGGGAAAACGACTGTATCGCAAGAAATCCTAAAGGCGGTTGGCCCCCATCGACTGGCGTATATTGAACACGATGCCTATTACCGAGATTTGAGCCATCTCCCATTGGAGCAACGCAAGGCGTTAAACTTTGACCATCCTGACTCGCTGGAGAATGAGCTACTCATTAGTCACTTGGAACGCTTGCTGCGTGGTGAGGTGGTGGAGATCCGGTTTACGAATCCAGCCCGTAAAGTCCACGACCTTTAGTCGTGGGAGTATGTCAGGCCGATGTCATTATTCCGCGCGGGGGACGCAACATTAAGGCTATTCAAATGGTTGTAGCCCAAATTCAGCGCATGCTGGAATGGCCTCAATCATCAATGAGTAGTCCACCAGTCTACCCTTGAGGCCCTGCACGCCGAACAGCGACAATGGTGTTGACCAGAAATAGTAAAATGGCAATCACATTCAATAAGCCCCCCCACTGTCTCCACACCAGCAAGCCTCCTACGTCGCCCACAACTCGCAAGGCCAACGAAATATGCAGCAGAATGAGATGTGAGTAAAACCAACGACTGAAAGGTAACGGCTTGTTCATTACCGCCGGAAAAATGATCGGCGCGTGACCAAAAATCATAGACATTACAAATCCCACAAACAGGGTGTGCAGTATTGCATCATAATGCGGCCCGGCCACTGTCCCACCGAAGATTATGGCCAGCGCCCCGCTCACTATCAGCCACACATACCCCGTCAATAAACACATTGCAATAAAGCGCGTTAGTCCTGTTTTGCGCACGGTGTGACGCGCAATATCAAAAACCAATAGCCACAAAGCCAACAGCACCATGCCCACCCCGGCCAACCGAACCCCTGCGTCAAGATTAACCAGCGACACAACCAGCCCCACCAGGTAAATCAAACTGACTGCCGCAAAAAGATAGTGCACCCACTGCGGTAAACGCAGCACTCTACTCAGCTCCAATCGTTCTCCGGCTATGGTGAGCAGCAAGAACCCGCTCCACCAGCCGACCACGGAGAAAATCGGCCAACCCAATGCCAACAGTCCGTTGCCGACAAACCACGTTAGCGCACCTACGGCCATCGTCAGTGTATAAATTGCGGGGTGTGTCCGCAGAATAAAGCCAAACACAGCCAGCAAACCGATGCTGCCCAGCGCCAGCAAAATAAGGCCGGGACCGGTCACGCCAACTAGCAGCAATAAACTCCCCAGCGCCGTGAACACCGGTCCAATGTACGTCCATCGCCGGTTGATTGCTATCGCTCGCTCTAAACCAATCACCGTCCCCAAAAAACCACTCACCATTAAAGGGCCGTGAGCGATAGGCAACGATGGGCTGAGGGGCGGCCATCCCCATCCCAGGCGCACCAGACCGGCCCACATTGCCGCCAGCAGTGCTAGTAGCGCCGTAAAAATCAACGGCAATTTGATTCTATTGTTCAAGTTTGCTATGGTCATTAGCGTATCCTTGTGAGCTACTCAGAGAGTACAATTTCAAACACCAAACTGATTGCGCCGGTGGGGCACACACACTGGCACACACCACAATAATCGCAGGCGGATGGGGCCTCGATAGTAATGCGATCCTTTACAAGCTGCAGCGCCTGATGAGGGCACACCACCACACATTTTTCACACAATGTACAAAGCGCTTGATTGATCTGCGGCAAAAAATCTAAACTCATAATACCCCCACTCCATTCCGTTCTGACAAAAAAGCAATTTGAGTTTCAGATAACCAACATTAGCACGCCCTTATTTTTCATGATAATTGCTGGGGCCAAATTGGTAAATGACTTTTGTCTCGCGCAAGCACACATAAAGGCGACGGCAATTATCATTCTCGTTGTCATCCCGTTGCGGCTGTCCGCCCCCTTTGAAAATAACTTTTAGCGGTGCAGCCCTACGCCTGAACGCTGACCTTGTAATGTTCCGTCGTTGGCGGCGCGGCAAGGACCGCTGCAACTTTGGCAACTTGCTCCTGGAGATAGCCGCTGGCCTCTCCCGCCACCATATCGGCTTTCGTCTCCCACAAAGTGATTGACATAAACTGGTTTGTGTCGCGGTTTGTCAGGAAAAAAACGCCTTTGAAGCCCTTTTGCTCCTTCGTCGCGGGCGCGATAGAATTCTTGTAGATGTCAATACCTTGATCTATCGTACCAGGTTTCGCCAGTCCGGCTACTATTCTTGCATGCATAATTCGTCTCCCTAATTATTGGTTATTGGTTGGTTCAACAATATGACAATTGACTATTGACTATTTATCGCTTTCATCACCTCCTTCCACCCCATTATCTGCCATATCCCACTCAGGCAGGCAGGCCTGCACAAAGTCCCACAGCTCCGACCAGCGACGGAAATAGTGTGTTTCACCGCTGAGGACGTGTCTGACCTGGGCACGCCATTCAAGGCGATCTTCGCCCAGGTCTTCGGCCCACATTCGAAGCGTGAACAGATGCGTGCGATGATGCGTTCGGCCTTGAGTCATAGTGGTTTACCTCTGGGCGTCCTCTCAGGGGACAAAGACCTCACGATAATCACAACGAGTACAGTAAATGGCTCCCCTCGCCTGCAAACTCAAGCGGCAGCGCCAAAGGCGGCCTGGGCAAAGGTTTCCAGCGGCGGCGGCAGGGGCACTGTACTAAGAATTAGATACACATCGGCCAAATTTGAACACCTATCTCGATTTGGCCGATGCAATGCTGTACAGATCAGAAACGATACGGACTTGCCTGTAAAGGGGGCAGTGTTGTTGATCCATTGAACAACAAATTTTGTTTTTCCAACAGTTTCATAGTTGCCTGCCAGCCCCGATCTGCCATCCCAAGAAAAGTCTCCGGTTCCTCGCTGATTTGAAAATCCAGCCACGAATATCCTTTCAAAGGAATCTTTACCTCGTGAAAAGTAAGGCCCTTCATCAGCGATGGCGCGATGTATTGGTGAAGATTTTGCTGTGTTTCCATCACCGTTTTTTGCACCCGGAATACTCGCTCCAAACTGCTCACTTCGGTCTTTGCGCCATGAAGTCCGTCTAAGCCGGCATTGGAAGCCAATCCTTCCATACTACTTGGCTCCTTCGGGTTGCCGTTTGCCGTCTTGAATTTCGGAGGATTGCACTTCCAAGAACTGGGTGGGTTCTTGGCGTCTTCCAAAATAAACCCGAAACGCATTCTCTTATCATCATTATCGTCGATTAAACCGTTGCCAGCCGCTGATAACAACCAATAAGGATAATTAGCGCACAAGCCGCCGTCCATAATCTCATGGTTGCCTTGCTTCCGCGGTTCAAAAAGGAACGGAACACTCATTGATCGGCGAACAGCCTCAGCAACGCTCATATCTGGCGTTATTTTCTTGCTATATATCTGTATTTTTTTTGAATGCGTATCCACAGCGATCAAAGCACATTCCATGGGCAGATCTTTAAACTTGACATCTTTTTGGGGATTGTTAAAGACTTTGGCCCCGAGCATGCGCCTCATTGTGGAAAGAAATTCGTCGCCAGTCGCTATTCCCCCATCGTATGCTATGTGAACGAGCAAGCGATAGCCTGGGTCAATATTGGCATATGCTTTCCAGACAACATCTGCAAAGACCTTGCGTACCTTTTCTGTACTGAAGGGTAAGAAATCGTTCAGTTTAGGCTTACTCGTCGGCAAGAAAATGAGGCCGGTCTTTACAACGTTCTTAATCTTCTTTTTTACATCAACCTCTGCAGGCCCAAAACCTACTTTTTCTGGAATCATAGGACCGCCCCCGAATTTCAGATTCATGATGGCGTTGACAATCTGATTCACTGTTTCGTCGCGCGTCGGGACGTCGATTGTTTTCTTGAGCATATTGTCAATGGCTTGCCCCTTCAGCGCCTGCCAGAGTGCGGTTTTTTGCCGACTCTTTTCTGAGATATCATCGGCCGAATCAGGCAAGTCTAAAAAATCCAGAAACACAACTGGATCGATATCATTTGGCACACTTTTGGGGCGTGGGCCGCGAAGAATCTCTGGCGTGGAGAGCCATTGGATATCCCGTACACTATAACCCACGGCAATCAGGGCGGCCGTGATTGAGCCGGCTGAGGTTCCTACCACACGGCGGAACCAAATACCATTGTCCGATAACGCCCTCAGGGCACCGATGTAGGCCGTTCCCAACGTGCCCCCTCCTTCAAAGACGCCATCAATGTAGCGCATTTTTATCGCTGGCAGGAGAATTCCGGACTGCGACAATATCTCCAATACAACGGGTCCAGGTTTGGTGGTAGAGCCAGCGAGACGGGTTGTTGCTATGACGGGACTGCTCTCAAAATTCAAGGTTGCCATGCGCGCTTGCCATTGAGCGCGGGCTACTGGATTTACAGGTTGACGTGTAATCGTTCGAGGCATGATATTTACTCTCCTTTTTGTTTATGTAAATTTACAAGTTGCTTTTTCAAACTCAAACTGGTGGTGCGATGGTACACCTATTCGATTAATTTTATTGTTAAGTCTAATCAACAATGAGAAATCTCATTTCACGAGGAGCGATACCCCACGTTGTTCGGGAGGTCTGTATGCCACCTGCGCTCAACGTTGTTTCAAAAGGCGGATCGAGGTCTTTCAGAGAGGTTTGGAGCGCTAAAGCATCCTTCTCAACCACAATCAATCACCGGGAGTGATGATAGGATAGCATAGGGCGCGTTCCCTCAGCGTTCCGTGCGAACACTCCACAAAAGGGAGTTCACATTCTCAGACGCGGCGCGGTCCCGTTCACATCTGAGGATGCAAGCTCCTCGAATTAGCTTATTATATTCGGTGATTAAAGGGGAATATCGGCTAAAAGTTGTTGGGATGCTTTAATTTCAAAGGGCAATTGTTGCTTCTGCGCAATGGTCAGGGCTTGCCGTGCGTAGCGGCGGGCATCACCATGGCGGCCTGTCATCAAGCGGGCTTCTGCCAGGCCGCGGAGGAGTTGGCTTTGGTGAGGGTGGAGATCAATTTTGGCCGCCACTTGATAAGCGCTTTGTAGTTGAACGTCGGCTTGGGCTGGTTGTTGGCGACGCAAATGTAGCCGGCCCAATTCGCCTGCGCAAATCACCTCCTGGGTGTGGTCAGAGATATCGCGGGCGATGTCCAGGCTGGTCTGAAGCCATTTTTCAGCCGCGTCGAAATCGCCCAACGCGGTTGCGGCGACGCCCATATCGCCCAGGGGAAGACGGCGGCTGTGCGGTTTGGCTCCGCCAGTGTCACAACGGGCTAACGCATCTTTTGCAATCGCCAAGGCAGTGGCGTATTCACCCTTCAGATAATGCACCGTGGACAAATTGCTGTAAGCCAAAATCTCATACCCCACATCACCGCCAGTGCGGAAAAGGAGTATCGCCGATTGCAGGGATTGTTCCGCCAGGGCAAAATCGCCTTGACTGCGGGCAATGCGCCCAATTAGACGCTGGCAGCGCCCTTTAAAGACAGGGTCATCGCGTTGCCAACTTCTCGAAAGCGCCCATTGGGCGGCAGCAAGAGCCTGATTATAAGATCCCCGACTGTAGAGCGTCAATGCTTCCCGGTGGGCGTGAACACCCAGCATCCAGGTATCGTTTAATTGGATGGCCAGGGCCCGGATGCGCTCATTGTCTTGAACGTAGGTTGCCATATCGTGCAGCAGGGTTAAAGTCAAGCCCCGCTTTTCCAGGATAGTCAGTAACTGCCGCGAATGTTGCCTGTTGTGGAAGCCGGGCGGCGTATCCGCGATGAGTTTTTCTAGTAATTCTATCCCTTGAGCGGCGTAAGCCAGGGCCTCATGGGTGGCATACATCGTTTGGGCCGTTTCAAAAGCTCGGACAAAGTAGGCGGCGGCTTTGGCTGTTTTTCTGCCTGCTTTGTAATGAACTGCCAGTTCCCCGCTGACCGTAGCGAGGTTGTGAGCAAAGACCGTTTCCAGGGCCGCAGCGACTTTCAAATGCAAGTGACGGCGACGCGAAACGCTCAAAGCCTGGTGCGTTATCTCCCGCACCAGGGGATGGCAAAAATCATAGCCATCACCTTGTTCGCGGATAATACATCGCTGCCACAGTTCGTCGAGGGCGTTGATAGCTGTTTCTTCATCCACATTGCCGGCCAGACGCCACAACTCAAACTCAAATGAGCGCCCCATCACTGCGGCGACATCGAGGAGTCTGCGGCTCGAGGGCGAAAGTTGGGCTAAGCGAGATTCGATGACCGCCTGAATTTTGGGCGACGTTAGAGATGGAGATGCGCTGCGGAGGGTTTCAACGATGAAAAGGGGGTTGCCTTCAGTTTGGCGGTGAAGTTGGCTGGTTTGTTGAATGGCAAGTTTAGTGTTGGTGATGTTTTCGGCGAGTGTAGCCGTTTCCGCTAGCGTCAATGGTGACAGCGGAAGCTCAACCAGGTACCCCATTTGCTGCCATTGCCTCTTGAAAGCGGTGAAACGATGCTGGGACATTACTTCTTCGGAGCGGATTGTGACCAGGATCAAAAAACGTCCTTGCGGCGCAAAGCGAAACAAAAACGATACCCATTCCAATGTTTCCCGATCTGCCCATTGCGCATCATCCAGCAACAGGAGGCAAGGCTGGTTTCCACCCAAAACAACGTGCGCCAGAGCCGTGAAAAGGTGATGGCGCTGCCACCCTTCCGTAACGGGGGTGGGCGGCGGCAGGTCTGGTCGTTGGATTTGCAATTCTGGCAGCAATCGAGCTGCTTCGCGCAGCCACGTATCGTCTACGTCTGTAAACCTCTTTTGAAGCGGAACGGCGCGTAGCCACTCAACAATGGGCGCGTAGGGAAGTTCCCCTTCTGCCAGGAAGCACCGGGCGCCAACTGTGGTCATTCCCTGCCGGTCTGCCCACGTTAGCAATTCCTCTGCCAGCCGTGTTTTGCCGATGCCCGCTTCGCCGTTGATCAGGACAAATGATGGCCTCCCCTTTGTGGCGGCTCGCCACAACAATTGCAATTTCCGCCATTCCTGCTGCCGTCCAACCAAAGGCAAAACGGCAGGCGCAATGATGACAGGCTGAACAGGCTGAGAGGAAGTATCATCACTCTTGACCAGTTGATCGTGTAATTCCCGCATGGCAGCACCCGGCGGCACGCCAAGTTCTCGCTGCAAAATGGTCACGCAGGTGTGGTAGGTTCGCAGCGCCGCCGCCCGGTTGCCACTCAGGGCGTGCAAACGCATCAACCGGCGGTAAGCGGTTTCGTGCAGCGGATCGTGTCGGAGCAGAGTTTGGGCGTATTGGATGGCGGCAGTGTAATCGCGCGCGTCTTCCAATAGTTCAATCAACGCTACCAACGCGCCTGCATATTGCTGCCGCAAACGTTCTCGCGTCTCCACTAGCCAATCGTCATAAAAACCGGGCAGCAAATCGCCTCGATAACCGGTGACCGCCCGTTCCAACCAATCCCGTTTTTGGTCCGCTAGGGAAGACTGCGCCGCTTCAGTCAGGGCGTCTTCAAACTCAGTCACGTCCAGCGTACAGGAGAGTTCTTGCCGCCAGCCAATAGTTTGTTTGTTGATGTGGAGGCAGTCATCCGCATCAGGCAGAGCACGCCGCAAGGCGAGGATTGCTTTGCGCAGGTTGGTATAAGCCTGCTTTTCAGTAGAATCGGGCCAGAAAAGAAAAGCAAGGTGTTGGCGCGTTAGGGACGTATGGCGATTGAGCAGCAGATGGGCCAGCAATTTTTGCAGGCGCGGCGCGTTCAGGGCTGTCACCGGCGTATCGTTGTGAATAAGCCGGAAATTACCCAGTAAATGGATCTCCTGGGTTGGGGCCATAAGCCGGATCCTTTTTTCTGTTAGCAAGTGCAAGGACAAAATTGATTATACATGAGTGGCTGGTTTTTTCCTAATGAGGGATGGAAACGTCACGTTTTTAGCGTGACCTACCGGAGCATTTTCTGTCCTAAGGTTCAAAACGAGAATTGTTGTAAAGACGGCACACCATTTGACAGTGTGGGAGGAACACAGATAATATAGTCAGCCGGTAAAGGGGGTGGAACAGTGCTAAAAATAATTTCTCTGGACGGAAACAGTAAGCCGCTGCTAACGACGATTTCATATTTTCGCAATCTTGACCATCGAACCCTGGAAAACGTGGCCGCAGAACTGGTGGTGCGCCATTACAACGCTGGTGAAGTAATTTTTTTGCAAGGGGAAGCAAACGCGGGACTACATTTGGTTGTGGAAGGGATCTGTAAACTCTACCAGCTTTCGCCACAGGGACGGGAACACGCCCTGGCCCTGCTGAAAGCAGGCGACTCTTGCAACGAAGTTCCCGTAGTTGACCACGGCCCCAATCCGGCCAACCTGATTGCCCTTGAAGATTCAACCGTCTGGGTGTTATCGTCGGAAGCAATGAGTCGCTTGCGCCACAAGTACCCTGAGTTGAATGATTACATCATCGAAAACCTGGCGATGCGCTGTCGCCAAATGGTTGAACGAATCTACACCCTGTCATTTTTGTCTGTCACCGGGCGGCTGGCAGCATTTTTATTGCAACAGGTGGAAACCAAAAATACTCTGAACCGGCGGCAATGGACCCAGGATGAAATTGCGGCTCACCTGGGAACAGTACGCGAAATGGTGGGCCGTTCATTTAAGGAGCTGCAGCAAGCCAACCTCATCGCTATTAATCGTCACCAAATTGAAATTATTGACCGCGAGGGCCTTGAAGCCCTAACCTAACTTTTGTGCAATCAGACGCCGGATCATCAAAAAAAGTACATTGGGCGAAGGTACAATCATTCGAATAGATTTTCCCACTTCCGGGCTGCTGGCAATCTAGAAAGTTGCCGCAAATAAACCCGTTCGTGAACCTGTATGTTCGCCCGTTGAGCAGGGTTATTATCCAATATGTGAGAAACCCGTTTCAATGGCGTGGACAACAACTATCATATCATCCAGCAACACGTTCAGCTCATCAGCGTTTATATTTGGGTGCGGATGATCATCATAGCAGATGTTCACGCCCTGGGGAATAACATTCTCATTTCGGCATGTCTGGAAATGATGAGCATTCTCGCCGCTCGCGCGGGCAATTTTCCAACCGCGATAGCACACGCCAACAAAGCTTTAGCAGCGGTTGCATCGTCCGGGAATCATTATCAGTGGTCGGTTTATCGCGCACTGGGCGACGCTGCGTTGGCGGCGGGAGATTTGGCACAAGCAACAGCGGCACATAAAAAAGCCTTTGCGCTGGCGGCAGCCGTGGATTCGGAAGCGGAGGCGTTATCTGTCTATAAATTGGCAATGGGGAAAATAGCGCATCGGCAGGGGCAATTAAAAGAAGCGACGTCACTTTTAAGCGAAGCGTTGGCTGCCGCCCGTGTGATCGGCAAACAGGAAGAAATCATCGCTTGCCTGACTGAATTGGGACGGGTATCCACCGAGGTGGGGGACTTGGAGGCGGCGCACCGATGGTTAGCAGAGGGGGTATCGTTGAACAAAATTCTGGACGACCATCGCCTGGCGGCATTGCTGACACTGGCACAGGGGCAGCTTGCCGAAACCGAGGAGGACTTCACCGTTGCTCAACTATTTTACCGTCAAAGTATAGAAGCTTTTGCGGAAATTGACGACCGCATAAATTTACCTTTTGCACAAAGCAAACTTCATTCGGTGGGCAACACGGTGGCTGGCAACATTGGCATTACCTAACCTGAAGTGGAAAGGTGCTCCAGAAATTGAGCCACCTGGCGAGCAACTTCCTCAATGGCCAGGCCGTCGGTAGAGAGGTAAAAATCAGCGTGGGTGCGGGCGTGTCGCAAACGGTGATTGAGCGCATCCAGGCGAGCCTGTCCCCAACTAATGTGGCGCCGTTGCGCAATTGTTTCCAGGGTTGCATCCAGATATATCAAAATATCAGTGGGCGAAACGCGCCGCCACATGTCGGGCACGTAAGAATGTTCTTGCGCCACCGAGCGAATGTTGTACCCCAGCGGGCGCAACTGCTGTACCAGAGTCGATTTTCCAGCGCCGCAAGGGCCCACCACTGCTACGCTGGGGCGGTTGTCAGTACCTTTCACAATGACTCGATCACCACTTCCACGCACACCCTAAAGCGGGAATTCAACGTGCAGCCGACGGACCTGAGTATTTTTTTCCTTATTGAGGATAGCAATAACAAGCAAGCTAATATCATCCACCGGACGACCTTCGTCCAACTTATATGCTGCGTTAAACAAGGTGCCGGCTACCGTTTGGGCGGGTGCGGTGCCATTTGGGCACACTTGCCGCAAAAGAGCCGGAATATCCAGTGCCTGCCCTTTGCGCGTACCGGCGGTCGTCAATCCATCCGTAAAGATGACTACCACAGTTGGCGCTTCCAGCGACAGCTCACTGACAACCGGCTTGGTGTTGCGATGCACCCCCACCGCACAAGATGGTTCATCTAATACGGTCAGTCCTTTGTGGTTGATGAGATAGGCCGGGCAATGACTGTTTCTGGAAAGGACAAGCGTCTTGCTCATCATATCTACCGAGGCGATGTTTAAGGTAGCCGAAACCTTGCCCTGTCGATTGGTGTACAGATAATCGTGTGCGGCTCTGGCTACTGCCCCGTCGCGCACCCCTTCCGCCAGCAATCCAATGGCTTTGCGAGCAACCATATTGCTGATACGCTTGGCACTTTTGCCAGAACGTTGACCATCGACCAGCACAAATGAAACGCCACCGTGTGGGCGCTCCACCATTTCCAGGGTGTCGCCGCTTTCAGCGGTGGCGTATTTGTTTATTTTTACAGCAGCAACTTGAAGTATCAATGACGTTCCCCGACTAAAGAATAAGGCGGCTTCTGTAGAAATGCCGTGTGGCAACAGTGTACCACATCCCATCCCCATGGCTCAAATTTAGCCGCGCCCTGGGGGTTAATCTGCGATCACGGGAACATCTTTGAAATTTTCTTTTGGCGGCGGCGAGGCAGTTGTCCATTCCAGCCCCCGAACCTGCCAGGGGTTGCCATCGGCTTGTGGGCCAAAAAACAGCGACCAAAGCAGATAAACGCCGGGCAGCAAAAGGGCAACCAACAACAGCGCCACGCCGCTCGCTGAAACGAGCTGCCAGCCCTGAAATTCCGGCGAATAAACGTAGTGTTGCTGCGGCATTCCCAGGTATCCCAAAATCAGTTGCGGCACAAAAGCCAGTCCCGTCCCCAGAAAAGCGAACAGGGCCGCCACCATCCCCCACCGTTCAGAATACAAGCGCCCGGTAATTTTGGGCCACCAGAAATGCAGTCCCCCCAGATAGGCCAGCATTACGCCGCCAACCATCACCAAATGGAACTGCCCGGTTTCAAAAGCAGTGTTGCTCAATTGGGGCGCAATGGCCAGGGAATTGAGGAATAATGCAGTGGCGCCGCCAGCAACCAGCAGCCCCAACGCGCCCAACACAAACAACAACGGTGAGCGCAAGGAAACGTTGCCTTTATACAAGGTAATGATCCACATTGCCACTTTTACAGAAACAGGAACTGCAATGAGGAAGGCGAAAAAAGAAAATAGTTGTTGCGTGAGCGCGGCTTGCTCATTGGCAAACAAATGAATCATCCAGGCCACAACTCCCACCAGTACAATGAACAAACTGGCAGCGGCTCCCACTTGTGGTTCCACAACATCTCGTTGGCTGAAAGCAGAGATGACTGCACTGATAACGCCCAACGCTGGCAAGACCATCACGTAAACAACAATGTGTGTGTAAAACCAGAACAGGTACGGGAACAACGTTGGTACGCCCCCTAGTGCCGGGTCAATAATGCCTACCCGAAAGACACCATCCGCAACAACCAGCATCCCCACAACCAGCAGCACTGGCGCGCCCAACACCAACGCCCAACTGGTGGCGTAATGTTCCCACACAAACAGCGGCAAACGAGACCAGGTTAGTCCCGGCGCGCGCATTTTGTGCGTGGTAGCGATGAAGTTAATCCCCACCAATACGGAAGAAAACGCGGAAATTAACGCCCCCAAAACAAACGCAACCACATAGAGGTTACTGAACGTGGAAATATAGGGAATATAAAGCGTCCATCCAGTGTTAACGGTACTGGCCAACATTGCCAGCAACACCAGCGTTCCACCAGCCATATAAGTGTGCCAGCCCAACAAATTCAAGCGGGGAAAAGCCACGTTGCGCGCGCCAATCATCAGTGGAAGCAGAAAGTTCCCCAAGGTGGCCGGGATTGACGGCAACAGGAAGAAAAAAACCATCAACACGCCGTGCATTGTCAACACGCTATCATAAACATCTGCATACAAAGCATCACCGGCGGGCGTTAGGGCTTCTAGCTGCAAAAGTAACGCAAAAATTATACCCAATCCCAAAAACGTGCTCATCGAAAACAGGTAAAGCATCCCAATTCGCTTATGGTCTGTGGTGAACAACCACGATTTTACATCATAAGCAATATTGAGATAATGTTTCCGCTCTTGGTTTAAATTAAGGGATGACGAACCGATCACAAAATTTTGTCCTTTCGTTTAAGATGATAAAGCGCAATACACGGTTTTTAGTTTTCGCCCGCCGCAAGCGATTTGATATAGTTTATCAATTGTAATGCCTGATCCTCATTCAGTAATCCCTCAAAAGGAGGCATAATGGGGGCGTATCCCTGTACCACTTTGGCCGTCGGGTTAAGGATAGATTCTGTAAGATACGCTTCGTCCGCCGTCACCGTTTCGCCGTTCTCAAGTGTCACCTGCTGTCCAAATACATTTTTCAGCGACGGTCCCACGCCTGTGCCATCGGCCACGTGACAAGAGGCGCACCCTAGCTGCTCGAACAATGCCGCCCCTGCCGCCACATCTGGCGTCCCCTTTTCAGTCAACGATTGGAGATAGGCCAGCAGTTGCGTGAGCTGGTCTTCATTCAGTGATCCTTCAAAAGGAGGCATAATGGGGGCGTACCCCTGCACCACTTTGGCCGTCGGGTTCAGGATAGATTCCGTAAGATACGCTTTGTCTGCCGTCACCGTTTCGCCGTTCTCAAGTGTCACCTGCTGTCCAAATACATTTTTCAGCGACGGTCCCACGCCTGTGCCATCGGCCACGTGACAAGAGGCGCACCCTAGCTGCTCGAACAATGCCGCCCCTGCCGCCACAGCGGAGGTGCCTGCCGAGTTCGGGTCTCCGGCAATTGCGCCCGCGCCTGCGAGCCAGGTTTCATAATCGGCGGGGGCCATTGCCACGATTGTGCCTGTCATTTCAGCGTACTTTGTGCAAAAAAGGTGATACTCCCCCACCTGAGACGCTTCAAACCATGCGGTTGTATATTCTCCAGGGAGAACTTCTTGCTGAATTCTGAAGGCGGGCACGTATAGTTGGTGAATGACGTCTTGTGAAATCATATTCAGTTTAATCGGCGTGCCGACCGGGATGTGAAGTTCATCAATTTCGCGCCGTCCATTTTCGTGCTGAAATTTCCAAAGCCCTTGTTTACCCACAACTTGAATTTCCACTGCTTGGGCTGGGGGCTGCGCGATAGTTGAACGTACTTCCGCAGACCAGGCGAACAATCCCACTGCCACAAGCAGGGGCAGAATAGTCGCTGCAATCACCAGCCGCTGTTCGTTCTGGCGACCGCCCGCCGCCACGGGGCGGGTTGCGGCAGAGCCGCGTTTAACTTGAGCGATCACTAGCAATACTGCCGCCGCCACAATCAGGAAAGACAGGGTGGCGAAGGCAACCATTACCCAAAAAACAGCATCGACTTGCCCGGCAATTGTAGAAGCTCTATCTGGCAATAAAGGGAATTCAAACATAGTTATATCCTAAAATCTCCAATCGTTCACTGAGCATCATCTCTCACGGGAAATCCTTTGTCCAACAATATATCCATTGCCTGCTCGATGGGAATGTGCACAATGCCGGCATTTTTATCAACCCACCCATAGCTGGAGAGCTGCTTATCCTCTCTGGCTCGCAATGCCTGCAAATCGCTGGCAGGCGCCACCTGCAATGGTGGCGCAACCGGGGTTTGTCCGGCTTGCAACGTCGGTTGAACAGGTTTGTTGCTGAGCGCCTGTTTTTCTTGAGTAAATTTGGTCACGCCCCCCAGCGCTATAATTCCTAAAAATAAGCTGATTAGTGCACCAATTATAAGCAATTCTTTTGATTTCATTGCAACACCACCTGGGTTGATTAGTATGTTTCACTTGGCGCTTGATGGCGTCCGTGAGCCGGCTCCTCAAGACGCGAATCGTATTTGGGGATCAGGGGATATTTTTTCAGCCGCATCATAAACACGGCAATCCAAACGCCGCCCAGCGCGATCAATGTGGCTGCATCCAACCAGTGAAACGTGAACGCTTGGGGGTGGAAAGCTGGCGCAATGAGCCAGTACACGTTTACAAAACGCGCCGCCAAAATTGTGGCCGATACGGCAGCCAAAATGCCCGCGTTTCGCTTGTTGCTTCTAGACAGCAAAACGAAAAACGGCACAACAAAATGAAACCCAATCAGGATGAGGGCCAATGCACCCCATCCCCCTGCGCCGCGAGCCAGATACCAGGGAATTTCTTCTTTTAAATTGCCCAGCCAAACAATAAGATACTGCGATAGCTCAACGTAGGCCCACAACACAACCATGGTCAGCAAAAAATTACCCAAATCGTTAAACCGATAGACGGACAACACCTCAGCGAGCGTTTCGTCATTCCACACTATGGCCAGCAACAACGTGGCAAAGGCAAATGCAGCCGCGGCGGCGCCCACGCCAAATATCATCCCGTAGATGGTTGAATACCAGTGCGGCTCAAGGGACATCATCCAATCAATGGAAGCGAAAGACAGTGTTAACCCCAAAAGTATTATTGCCGGGCCGCTGAGCGATTTTAGTCGATTGGTGAGGCTTTTGTCGCCGGTTTCGTCGCGCTGGAGTGACCATTTGTTCAGTAAATGTGCTATGCCCATCCACACGCCAAAGTAAATAATAGCCCGGATAATGAAAAATGATACATTCAAATAGGGCGCTTTTTGTTGCAGAATCGCATCATGGGCCACAACTTCCGGGCGTGCCCACTCGTACAAAATCGGCAACCCCAGCAGAAGAGGGACAAATAGCAGCGCCATCAAAGGCAAGGTCGACGCCCCGGCCTCAAGCACGCGCTGCGCCACCGACCCCCACCGTCCACTGACAAGGTGTTGGATTGCCAGCACAATCAAACATCCCAGTGAAAGCTGGAACCAGAAGATGTAGCCAATTAAGTAAGATTGAAAAAACTGTTCTCTACTGATAAGTGCACCAAGAACAAGAATAATCACTCCCAAAACACCCACAACTAACGCCGACCGTTGTATTCGTTCAAAACGAAGACGCAATGCGCTTGTTTGCTCCATTTTATTTTTCCTCTAATTGTTGCCTATCTGCCGCCGGGACAACAGACAGATCTGCATGTTGGCTTAGCTGCAAGGCCCGAATATACGCCGCAATTGCCCAGCGATCTTCCGGGTTTACCCGTGAGGCGTAACTGAACATTGCCCCGAACCCGTTGGTCATCACATCAACGAAATATCCGGGCGGCGCGGCGCGCAACCGGTCGCTGTGGAAGGAGGGTGGCTGCTTAAAACCACGCTGCACAATCATTCCCTGACCATCACCCAGACGACTATGACAGGGAGCGCAGTAGATGTTAAACCGTTCCTGTCCGCGTTCTAGCGTTTTACGAGTAACAGGCATCGGAAAGGTAGCGGCGTACTTGCCGTCGATCCTTCCCGTGTAGATGTGGTCATTGACTCGCAGGTGGCCACGCGCCACAGTGCCGGGAACCAACGGCCTGGCAGAACTGCCATCCGCAAACATCGGGTTAGCTTCCAGCGGATCGTAACGCGGTTGGTCGCGCATAATTTGCACGCCGATACGCCAGTTGTTGTTGTTCAAGTTATTGTTGCAACCTGCCAACAAGATCAATAAAACAGATAATATTGCCAGCTTTAAAAACTTCCACTGATGAATAGCTGTTAATAATTGCACCAGTATCTCCATTCAAAATGACTCGCACGCTCCCCTCCTGCTCCTCAATGGGGGAGCAGAAGGCCAGGGAAAATAAGGGAAAAGTATATATTGGGGCCGCTATTCGGTGTCATCCCACGATCGGCTCACTTCTGTAACGTCAGCCGGGTGAAGCTGCTGTAAGAATGTCTTGGTTTCGTCCCGGTCGAACTTGGGGTCATTTGCTTCAATGCACAAAAAGAATTTATCCTGACTGGCGCGCACAAAGTTTGGCGCGTTGAACACAGGGTGGTACAGCTGCGGTAATTTGTTCAACGCCAGCATAGCCACCACCGCCGTAAAACCAGCAACCAACACGGTTGTTTCAAATGTAATGGGAATAAATGCTGGCCAGCTATTGGGCGGTTTTCCTCCGGAGTTGATGGGTAAAAACACAGCCATCCCTAAATATTGCATTGCGAACCCTCCCACGGCCCCTACCAGCCCACCCAGGAATACCAGGAAGGGTAATTTGGATTGTCTAATGCCCAGTGCTTCAGTTAATGATTCAACGGGGAAAGGTGAGTACGCATCCATTTTTCGGTAGCCAGCCTGATACGCCTGCCGCGCTGCCTCAACAAGCGGTTCTGGCTCGTTAAATTCTGCCATTAAACCGTACAAGTTTGCCATAAATTCAACCTTTTAGAATAATGAGGATTGTCCGTGATTGAGTCCTTGCCCAATTTATTATGGATGATGTGGCAAGCGGCCTTCTTTTTCCGCCACCAATTCTTTCACCTCGAAAATTGAAATCGCCGGTAGCAGCCGAATAAAGAGGAAAATCAGCGCCAGGAACAAGCCGATTGTACCCAAATACGTCGCCCAATCCCAGCCGGTGGGAATATACATATCCCAGGACGAAGGGAGAAAATCGCGGTGTAGACTGGTGACAACAATAATGAAGCGCTCAAGCCACATTCCTACGTTGACGATCAAGGCAATAATGAAAAGATAAAGTTCATTGGCTCGTACGCGCTTTGACCAGAGCAGCTGTGGGATTAACCCATTACAAGTTAACAGTAACCAATACAATGGCGCATACGGCCCGGTGAGACGATTAAGAATCATAAACCCTTCATATTGATTGGCGCTATACCAGCTGAAGAACATTTCCATAACGTAGGCGTACACCACAATGCCGTTGGTAGCCAGCATTATTTTCGCCATATTATTCAGGTGGTGCCCGGTGATTAGATTTTCTAGCTTGTAAAAACGACGCACCGGAATTACCAGCGTCAATACCATTGCAAACCCAGAGTACACCGCCCCGGCCACAAAGTACGGTGGGAACATCGTTGAATGCCAGCCGGGGATAATACCTGCCGTGAAGTCAAGGCTCACAATGCTATGCACGGAAACAACCAATGGGGTGGAAAGCGCCGCCAATACCAGGTACGCTTTTTGGTAGCGGTGCCAATGTTTGGCCGATCCCCGCCAGCCCATTGCCAGCAGGCCGTAAATTACTTTCACGACTTTATGCGTGGCCCGGTCGCGCATCGTTGCCAGATCAGGAATGAGGCCCACAAACCAGAATATGAGCGACACCAATCCATACGTAGAGATGGCAAAAACATCCCACACCAGAGGGCTACGGAACTGCGGCCACAACCCCATTGTGTTGGGTATGGGCATCAGGTAATAGGCAAACCACACGCGCCCCAGGTGGAGTAAAGGGAATATCCCTGCCGCCGCCACAGCAAACAGGGTCATTGCTTCTGCAAAGCGGTTAATTGAAGTGCGCCACTCTTGACGGAAAAGCAGCAAAATTGCCGAAATGAGCGTCCCGGCGTGCCCAATACCAATCCACCACACAAAGTTAACAATGGCAAACCCCCATCCAATAGGGATGGTGACGCCCCAAATGCCAACACCTTTTAAAAACAAATACGCAACGCTCACCATCAAGGTCATCACCAGAGCAAAGGCGATAGAAAAACCCAGAAACCATCCCTTAGGCGTTTCTTTTGTTAAAATCAGTCCGCTGATTTTCTGCGTGACCGAACGGTACGTTTGACCGGGTACAAGAACGGGTTCGGCCAGCTTTGCGTCAACTGCTGGTTGCAGGTTTTCGGTAGATTGCATTATACTGCACCCTCCAACTCAGGATTGGGATTTTTCAATTTAGCCAGGTACGATGTGCGCGGGCGGGTGTTCAGCTCATCCAGCAATGTATAATTCAGGGGACTGGCTTTCTGCCGGGCCACAGTGCTATTGGGATCATTGATGTCGCCAAATATAATGGCCTGGGTGGGACACACGGCCTGGCACGCGGTTATAATTTCCCCCTCTTGAATATCACGATTTTCTTTTTTGGCTTGAATACGCGCGGTGTTAATCCGCTGTACACAATACGTGCATTTTTCCATAACGCCACGACTGCGCACCGTAACATCCGGGTTTTTCGCCATCTCCAGCAAAGGTGTGTCTTCTTCAAAATTATTATATTGTAAAAAGTTAAAGCGCCTTACTTTGTAGGGGCAGTTGTTTGAACAATACCGTGTACCCACGCAACGGTTGTAGATCATATCGTTTAAGCCTTCGTAACCGTGCAAGGTCGCTTCAACCGGACAAACAGGCTCGCAGGGAGCGTTTTCGCATTGCATGCAATTAACGGGCTGGAAATGGGTTTCCGGTTGGTCCAGGTCACCTTCGTAATAGCGGTCCAGTCGAATCCAATGCATTTCACGCCCAATAGACACCTGCTCTTTGCCCACAATTGGAATGTTGTTTTCAGATTGGCAGGCCACCACACAGGCATTACACCCAATGCAGGTGCTTAGGTTGATGGTCATTCCCCAGGCATTTCTCCCGGCATAACTTACCGGCGGATACAAAGAAATAGCCTGGTCTTCTCCATCTGCTTCGTGGGCAAATTCTGGGTTTTCCAGGTACGTTGCCAGTGTGCCCACCCGCACCAGGTCGCGGCCTTCCATGCTCGAATGGTCTTGCGTAGAAGCCAGCGCGTACTGCTGCCCTGTTTTCTCAACCTGCACCCCATCTGCAAACCACGGGGTATCAAGCAGGCGCAAGGGATAGACATTGAATCCTACGCCGGAACCCACCTGCCCTGCGTGTGTGCGCCCATATCCCAGGTGGACTGTCACCGCGTTATCGGCGTGACCGGGCATAATCCACACCGGAACTTCAACCTTGCGCCCCTGATAGATCAGCGTGACCAGGTCGTTATTGGTTACCGCCAATTGTTCTGCGGTGGATGGACTGAGCAAGGCTGCATTATCCCAGGTGAGTTTGGTGAGGGGTTTGGGCAATTCTTGCAACCAGCCGTTGTTGGCCCATTTGCCATCCCAAATAGTGGGGTCGGGCCGGAAGTTAAGTTCTATTGCAGTTGTATCCACAACCGGTGGCGGCGGAAGTTGGGCCACATCCAGGTGCACGGACACCGTTTGCGGGGTAAAAGCCGTATTGACCATTACCCCGTCGTGGAGGGTGGTTTGCCAGAATGTATCAAAGCTGGCAACATCAAACTGACCAGCCCAGTAGTCACGCACAATGTCGCAATTAGGGTGCCCGTCCTGCCCCAGCAGAACATCCATCACCTCGCAAACGGCTTTGCTATCTGCATAAAGGGGCGCAATCAACGGCTGCACCACCGACACCGTACCATCGAAGGCGCGGGCGTCGGCCCAGGATTCTAAATAATGCGTGGCCGGAATGAACCAGTTGGCCCATTGCGCCGTTTCGTTTTGGTACAAACCATGGTACACTCGCGTTTTTACTTTTCTCAATTGGTCTACAAAATCAAGGTCGGCGGGGGCGTCAAAAACCGGATTTCCGTCCAGAATGATGAGCAGGTCAACTTTTTCCAAAGCCATATCGGCAGTCAACGTCGCCAGGGATTTAGCTTGATTCACCGGGTTGGCTTCAGCGGGGGCAGCGTAAACAACCGTGTTTCCCGCATTGCCCAACTGTTCATTCAGAAGATGCGCCAAAGCATGCACCACCGGCGGCTGATGTTCGCCAGCGATAATCAAACCGCTACCTTTGTGCGCCTGCAAATCATTGGCCACTGTTGCAACCCATTTTTGCGGAATAGCAACGGGGTCATCCCTCAAAACGCCACGCACGCCCAGCTCTTTTGCCAGCGCCCGCGCAAACAACTCCACCTGAGTCGCCTTCAGCGACAGGCGATTATCGGCCAGCGCGCCAACCAGGGTGGGTGTACTTTCCACTGCATATAAGCGGTTCATTTCCGTAGACGATTCGCCAACCTGCCGCCGCTGCATAAAATCACGCGCATAGCGCAAATTACCGGGAGCGGGGGCAAAAAAATCAGCGTCAAGTGAAAGCACAACGTCCGCCCGGTTAAAATGGTAGCGCGGTGAAACTATTTTCCCAAACGCCATCTGGGCGCCCATCCACACGTTATCCCGGTTCACCGGCTGGTATTGATGCCATTTGGCCGCCGGGTATTGCTTTAAGAATGCATTAATTTGGCCAGCTAAGGTGGGCGACGTGACAGTTTGCGTTAAAATTCGGATGCCCGCCCCATCCTGAGCTTGCTGTGTCTCAAGCAAGGCTTTCATCTCTGTCTTAAATGTGTCCCAGGAGCCGTCGGCCTTTTCGGCGACGGGGCCGAAGAAATTTTGCTTGGCAATGGTTTGGGCACGATCGGGATCGTACAGCGTAAGCACCGATGCTTGAGCGAAAATATTGGATGCGCCCAAACTATCGGGGTGGTCGGGATTGCCCTCAATTTTGGTAGGGCGACCTTCGTGGCTTTCAGCCAGCGCGCCAATTGCATACCCTCCCAATGGAAATGCCGTGGCAAAAAACAATGGTTCCCCTGGGATTACGCCTTCCGGCATTTCAACATACGGGACAATCTTTTCCGGTAATTGGCCTGGTGGCGAGCAGGCCGTTAACCCGGCCAACGCCATCGAAGCGCCCATCAAACGCAAAAATTTACGCCGGTCAAACTTCTCGGCCAATACTGCTGCGCCCTGCGGAAACTCAGTGCGCAAGTAAGCGAGAAATTCCTCTGTTTCTGCCAATTGGTCCAAACTACGCCAGTATTGCTGACCTTTTTTGCCCGCCAAACTGGCTCGCATCTGTGCGATATTCAGCGGTTCTTTTTCTATTGCCATAGGTATTCACCAGATTGATTGCTAAAAGGTTTAACGATGACACACAGAACAATCCGTCAATTGGGCAACCTGAATATTGTATTTGTCCACCAGTTTGCGTCCCTGGGCAAGCTGGTCGGCTGGCGGCTGCCAATCCATATTAAAGACCTCGGATTTTGGACGAATGTATTTTTCGGGGGCGCGGTGGCACGCTAAGCACCATGACATGTAGAGTGTGTTTGCCTTCGATACCGTCGTCATCTGGTCAACCTGGCCGTGGCAGGTGGAACATCCTACCCCTTTGGCCACGTGAATACTGTGGTTAAAGTAAACATAATCCGCAAGATTATTCACGCGCTCCCACTGCAGGGGTGTGCCGGTTTTATAACTATCTCGAACCGGCTGCAACACGGGGGCCTCTGTCCACACTTGAGAGTGGCAGGTCATACACGTTTTAGTTGGCGGAATACCGGCAAACGACGATTCTTCAACGGAGGTGTGACAATAGCGACAATCCAGCCCCAGTTCACTCACATGATGCTTGTGACTGAACGGAACCGGTTGCTCACGAGCAATGCCCACCATTGTCATGTAGGGCGAGTTGATAAATAACCACCCCAGTACGGCCAGTATGCCAAGGGCAAAAACTCCACCTACAATACTCACCTTAGCAACTGTGTTGCTGCTTGGACGAAATATTTGTGACATTTATGAGCCTTACTTTAATAAATATTTTTCAGGATGCAATGGGGAAACTACCAGCAGGAAAACAGATATGCTGATCATATTGTTCAGGCATATCCTATGCTCTGGTTATTAAACTTGCATAAAAGCCTGATTAAAACGAAATAAAAATAGGGGGTAATCAGTTTCCAGATGGAGTATACCAAAGAAGGTAAACCGGCTGTAGTGTAATTTGTCACTCGTGGGCGGGACAAAGCTACTTGTTCCCGACGGGGGTTGCGGGACATATATCCCTATCTCGACTCTAGCTTTTTTCTTTCTGTTCTTCCAGGTCGGCGATCTCCTTTTCAGTCAGGCGAAGTTGATTTGCCAGGCCGATCGGCACATCCAGCGGGCCGTAGAGCGCCGCTTGCTCTTTCAAGTGTTCCAGATTCCTTTTGAGGATCTGTAACCGTCGTTGACGACCAGCTTTGGTGGGGATAAAAGGTACGTACCCCTTGCCAATCAGTACACCCAGTAAACCAATCAACGCGGCGATGATAGTTGCCACTGCCCCAAGGACGGCCACCGCACCAGGTCTGTCGATCAAAGGCAGGGGCGTAGGCGTTGCCAACGCCGTCGAGCTAATGACTTCTAGCTGAAAGGTGCGAATCCACACCGGGTTGGGGTTGTCTCCCAAATACACAGTTAATGCCAAAATATGCAACCCCGGCGTGTTCGGGGCGGCAATTGACCACGCCCACAACGTAGGGTCGCTGCCCGGTGCAACGGCTACCACTTGCGCGGCAGGCTCTAAGTTTTGAACGATGAAGGTGGGAGATGTGAGTTCCAATCGCATCTGGTTTTGAATAAGGATGGTGGCCCGATACGCTTCTAGCTCGCCGATGATGGGAGGCGCATCGGGAGGAATGGTAATCCGCTCAAAAGAAACAGGAGACACAGAAGCCAGCTCTGGAGGACGTTGAATGAGAACTCGTACCACATCACTTGAACCGGCGCTGAGTCGGATCGGGTACTCAACGTTGATTTCACCAAACAGGTCGGTGTCGGTGACTTCTGTTCCCGAAGACACTTCGAGTGACTGGCGTCCCGTACCTGAGGTGCCAGGAAACGAACCGCGTGTGGCTGTGGGGAGCGGTATTTCTCCAACTGTCGGTGTGGGGAGCGGAATGGGTGTAGTAGTCGGCGCCGGGGTGACCGTTACCTTCGCCGCCTCTGTGGCAACAGGTGTGGGTACAGCCGTGGCCGCAAAACAGCCCGTACCAACCACAATGACTAAAATTAATGTTATGGTCAGTCGCCCGTATGCTGTCTTTCCCGCGCCCATTTGGATACACATCCTTTCTCTAATACGTTATGTAAATACCATTCCGCACACCGACACAAACGATGTATTCTGCTCATCGGCCGGACAATGGTCGTATGAGGTGAGCTGTCCCTGCACATTACCCATCAGCTTCATTGTTAAGTAGAACGGCGCAGTTCCACAAATGTTGCGTTTATCTTTTTCTTCCCGGATAATTTCAAAAAAAGCATCTGGGTTGCCGCTGACAAGTGGTGCCAACATACGGTCATCATCGATTTTAATCCTGGCTCTGCCCAGCGCATCGATGGGGGCAGTATTAAAAGCCGGGCCGAGATGCGCCAGGTCGCCCGATGCCACCGCCAGCACGCTTCGCCCAGCCGTGGCACGTTTTATGGCAGCAACCACATCCCGCAGATGATGGTCATCGGCAGGGCGGTTTCCGTTGCCGATGAAATGGTAAAACGACCCAACCAAAATCGGCACGATGGGTACGGGTTTCCCATTACGAATGAAGTGCAACCACGTCACCACCAGTTCGATGGAATGCTCCTTGCGGTGATTCAACTCCTCCGCAAATGCCGCTTCCTCGCCCAGCACATCTACCACCGCATCCACCACCGATTGTTCGGTGGGCAGCACGCCGAAGGGGGTGGCGTAATTCTGACGGGTGGGTGTGATTTGCCCCGGTAGAAAACTGTTATGGTTGGTGGCGAAGATGACAACGACGTCTGCTGCACGGGCTAAATTGGCGGCTTTTTCCCACACTTGAGCATATACCGGCCCGCCTCGAAAATAATCAATATGGGGGCTGAACAGTCCCGCACCTGAAGCCAGTACGTCGGTGGGAGGAGTCTGGTCAACATATTTTTGCAATTCACGGCGCAGCGCATTGGGGTCGGCAGGATAGCTCAACCCCGCCAGTGCGGGCAAACGAAATTCAGCGCGGCGGTAATCTTCCAGGGCAGCTTGTTTCGCGGCGGCAGCGCGGGCATTATTCAGCAGGTAGATTTCATCAAGCTGATGAAGCAGATTTTCCACTTCGGTAGAGGAGATGAACTGCCCGGTAGCTGCCATAAATTGCTGCTGCATGCCGAAAACGGTATGCGTGCCGTCGCATGCGGCCAGCAGGGGCCCCAGTATCTGCGGCACCAGCGCGTACCGGTCAGAAAGTTCGAGCGGGTCGCGCAGATAAAAAACGGGCTGTCCTTTGTGAACAAACGATTTCACTTCCAACGGGCGAAGTTCGGTATGGTCGTATCGTGACATAGTTTGTTAGTTTTTAGTTATCAGTTGTCAGCGGGCGGGGGCTACCGCCATTAACTGACAACTGATAACTGATAACTGACGACTCTTTACCCTTCCACAATCTCAACCGTTTGCAGCGTGTCGCCGGGTTGACGATCGCGCTGGGGGTCGCGGATGGAGATTGCACTCACTACATCCATCCCTTCCACCACCTCGCCGAAGATGGTGTGCCGGTTGTTGAGCCACGGCGTTTCCACAAAGGTGATGAAAAACTGACTGCCATTGGTGCCGGGACCGGCGTTCGCCATTGCCAGCAGACCGGGGCGGTCAAATTTCAAATCGGGGTGGAACTCATCGCCGAATTTGTAGCCGGGACCGCCCATCCCGCTGCCAGTGGGGTCGCCGCCCTGTGCCATAAAATCGGGAATCACGCGATGGAAAGTTGTACCATTGTAATAGCCTTCGCGCGCCAAAAAAACCATATTGTTCACGGTTTGGGGGGCTTTCTCGGCAAAAAGTTTAATTTTGATGTCGCCTTTTTCGGTTTTGAAAATGGCGTGATAGGTTTTGGCGGTATCAATGATCATTTCCGGGGGGGATGAGTATTGTTTCGACATATTTTTCTCCTTTTTTGTTGAGACACCAATATTTGGACGCTGATTTTCGCAGATGAACGCAGATTATTTATGTGATTTCACCCACGTAATCTGTTTTCGTTCATTGGCGTATGCTTTTCGGACAACTTTTGGGCGAATACCGAAATTTAGCAGCAATCCAACTTCAATTGGGGTTGCTTTTAAATAGTTTAATAGTTGTGCTTCGTGTTCCGGTAGTAGAGTTCGAGTTGCTTTCAGTTCCAGCAAGATAACATCTTCAACGACCATATCAGCCAAATAATGTCCAACTTCCACATTGTCAAAATATACTGATATGGGATACTGTTGCTTTACGGACAAATGTTGTTTTTGCAGTGCTACCGTCAACGCATTTTCATATACCTTTTCTAAAAATCCATAACCTAATGTATTGTACACTTGATAAAATGCGCCGATGATAATTTGTGTTACTTCGGAATGTTTGTATTGTTTGCTGTTCATTTAAAAAATCTGCGTTTATCTGCGGGGATCAGCGTCCAACATATTTATAAAGCGTACCGCAACGATTGGAAATGTCAAATATCTTGGGAACCTATTGCCAACGAGCATCGTCTACGATATGATAAAAGAAACCGGCTGAAAAATCAAAGGACGGAACTCAATGACTCGCAAAATTACGCTAATCCTGTTATCCTTTTTTATACTGATGCTCTCGGCTTGCACAATTGGAAAGGAAACCGGCATGACCCCACCCACCGACACCCCCCACCCCACCCCGACCCCCTCCCCCGTCCCCCCCCACCCCCCACCGCACCCGCAGCTGCCCCAACACCCCCTCCCCGCCCCACCCCCCTCGCCCCCGCTTCACCACCACCCCCCCCGCCCCCGCCCACACCCCCACACCCACGCGCGCCCCACCCACGAGCCTCACCTCTCACAGCACCCGCA
>CAYPUV010000024.1:0-26260 GCA_964413895.1 uncultured Anaerolineaceae bacterium | reverse complement strand
TCCACAGTTGGCTGTACAGCAGCACCCGCCGCGATTTCACCAGCCCGCCGAACAGCAGCATGCTCGCCGCCAGTCCCTGCGTGAGCCGCACCATTGCCGCCGGTTCGCGGACGGTGGATGCGGGTAGAAAGAGCATCACCGCGCTGTTGAGCAGCAGCGCCAGCACGAAGGGATGCACCAACTTCGCACCGAGACACCGCGCGCTGAGCCACAGCCCTGCCAGCGCGGGGAAAATGGAGAGCGGCACGACCACCAGCGACACCAGCGCGAACGCCGCGACGCTCACGCCCGCCATCCACAGCCAGCCGCCGAGCGGCACGGCGCTGAACGCCGTCGCGCCCTCGCCGCCGGAACCGATGCCAAACGCGCCGAACCACCGCCACAAAATCACCTGCCATGCTGCGAAGGGTACGCCTGCCAGTGCCAGCATTCCCGCCGCACGCCAATTTCGCTTCCACAAAAAATACAGCCCGAACGCCGCCGCGAAAATGAGCGTGGTTTCTTTCGTCAGCGCCGCCAGCGCAAAAAGAAGGGTCATCCACCCCCACCGTTTTTTGAGCCACGCCAGTGCCGCCAACTGCACCAACGCTTGCGCCAGCGCCTCATTCAAATCGGTGCGCAGCACCAGAAATTGTCCGCCGTACAGCCCGTACCCCAGCGCGAACCAGCGACTCACCCCCAGCGCCGACAGAATCCGCGCGGTGGCATACGTGCCTGCGCCGATTGCCAGCAGGTTCACGGCGATGAGACTCCACGGGATGAGGGCGGGGTTGCCCAGCGCGAGCCAGCGCGCCAGCAAGGGATACAAAATGCGCTGATAGCGATATGCGGGCACATCGATATATGGCGCGGCGTGTGCGGGCGACAGCGCAATCTGGTAGGCAAATTGTCCATCGTACCCCGCCGTGCCGGTGGGGATCCCCTGCGAAAATTTTGTGCCCAGCACGGCAAATGCCAGTGGGTCGCCCCGATTTTGTGCCAACACAAGGCCCACAAAAATCAAGCAAACTATCGCGGTGATGGCGGTGGGGGTGCGCAGAAATGTCAATTGTTTCATGGTGTGCCGTCGCTTTTGGGATGTGTTTTTCGGTATTGTGTCAACCATGCCAGTTGGGGTTGTATCGCCACATCAAAAGTGGGATATTGAAACTGCGGGAGCAAATCGAATGGCAGTCCGATTTGGTTGTACGTCCCGAAATAATAGGGTTGGGAATACAGCATCCGGTTGGCGGAACGGTTTGCGATACCGTCGAAAAAGTTCCCCAGAATATCTGCCGCACGGGCATCATTCCCATTGGCGCGGGCGAATACTGCCATTGTCTGCACCACCCGCCAATGACTGGGCGAAATGAAGCGCGCGGTGGCGAGTGTCCGCTCGGCGGCAGGGTTACCAAGCCCCCGTTGTGCCGCCGCCAGCCCTGCCCATACCGCCGCATCTTTGGGGGATGCCGCCACTGCTGCGCTGAAAATCTTTTCGGCGGCGGAGAAGTCTCTCGCGTTGAGTGCGTCCCACCCTTCGGTTACCATATTGATGACGGGTTCGGCAGATGCGGCGACCTTTCGGCGCAAGAGGGTTTGGTCAAAAAATACATCTGACGCCAGCGCCGGAGCGAGGTCTAGGGTGCGCGCATACCAATTTTCCGCCCACGAGGTATCGCCGGATTCTTCCGCCATCCAGCCCAAGTTCAGCGTGAAAATGGCATTCTTCGGGGCGCGACCGACTGCGTGTGCCATCGTTTCTTTCGCCGTGGGATAATCTTTCGCCTGCCACAGCATCAGCGCCAAATTCGCTTCGTTTACCACCCAATATGGGTCGCGGGTTAAAGCCTGCCGTTGGATGGCGATGGCGTCATCCAGTGCAGAAGTATCATCGTTTTGAAAAAATACCTGTACACTCGCCAGCGCGCACTGAAATCCGAACAATGTTTTTTCGGGATATTTCTCTGCCACCGCGCAGATATTTTCCCGCGCCGAGACCCAATCACCGGCGCGGGCGGCGGCTACCCCATTCTGATACCCTGAGTCGCCGCGTCCAATCCAAAGCGTGCTGCCAACATATATCACGGTCATCAACCCAATGAAAACGCTGCGCCATTGAGCGGACAAATTCAGCGCCGATTTGGCTGGTGGCGGGGTGAGCGCTATCGCCGCCAATAAAAGTATGGTTGCGGTATACAGTGGATGCCACAGCAAATAATCGCCCAGATGATGTACTGTCAACGCTGCCCCGGCGCCGACAAATGCCAACAGGCGGTATCTTGCCGCTGATTGCGGCGCGGTGTGGCGATACTGCGCCAATGTGGTTTGGATAATCATCCAGATGCCAACGGCGGCAATTGCCAAACCGATTAAACCGGTTTCCGCCAGTATTTGCAAAACAAAATTATGAGCATGTGCGACAACGTACCCCGGTGGCGATTGCGCTTCCACCACATAAAGGGGGGTAAACGCTCCGATACCCTGCCCCAAAACGGGTGATTGGCTGAATAGTGTCCATGCCCCGCGCCAGATGTCGCCTCTGGCATTGACGAAGGGTTGTTTTCCACTGAAAAATAGTTGCTGCGCGGAAACAATGATAAAAATAACAGCAATCGGCACGACAATCCATAGGTGCTTTTTACGATGTGACACATAGAGCGCGCCCAGCGTAATCCCCGCCCCAGTCAGCAGCGCAAGCCAACCGCTTCTGGAATGGCTAAACAGTGCTCCAGTAACAAATAATATCAGCAGCGAACTCCAACCTACTTTTGCGTGCCAACCGTTGGCGCGCCACAACTTTACAAGTATCAGCGGGACGATTAAAGTTGCAAAGCCGGCAATGACGTTGGGATTGGTCAGCAATACGCCGGGTAATGTGAATGGCACGGGCGGAAAGGGGGAAAAAGCACCGACACTCTGTCGCCAGCGAAATATCCAAAATATCAATGGTGTCAGTTCCACGGCCATGATTATGCCGCCAACCGTGAGCAGAGCATTTTCCCAAGTGTCCATTTTCCAGCCCAATGCGCGGGATTGGATGAAAAATAGAAATAGGATGAACAGTGCCAGATTGAGCAAAACGGTTTTAATGCCATATTGCGGCAGCGGCGCAAACGCCAACGAAATCCCTTGATAACCGATAAAGGCGACGATGGGCAAGCTGAATTTTGGTAGGGCTAGCGTCCGTTGTTGACCGGCAAAAATAATGCCTGCGCCTAATAGCAACGCGCCTCCTGCGCCAATCCATTGCAGAGTCACATCTTCGTTGTGCCATGTTAAAGGAAGCAGTAACAGAATAATTAGGCTAACGATAAACAGAAGCAATACCTTTAAACGCGTCATTGACAGGTTATCTCAAAAATATACATGGCATCATCTTCATAAATCTTACGGGCGCAAGCGGGCACAAAATCATCCAATAGAAAATTTAACGCCCGATTATACAATCCGGTGGGGTCATGGTGGGATAAAAACTCTATGTCTGACCAACTCACTGCCAGATGTGAAATCCCTTGTGCCTGCAATTGTTTCAGCACGCCGGCAACGTTGGGTGTGCGGGCGACCATTTGCGTCCACATAGATTGCTCGATGTCCGGCACACAGCGCGAATCGCAATAGTACCCGCGCGAATCCCAGATTAATAGCGTCTTTTCTGATGGAGAGAGATTCTCTTGAATGAATTGCACCGCGTTGAATTGACTCACGTTTTCAGTCAGAAAATCAGCTTTGGAGATGGTTCCCGAAATAACTGCTAATGGTTGCATGCTCACGAACCAAATCAAGGCGTAGATGAGCGTGGCGGCAATGGTTCCGCCAACCAGGCTGGTAATGGCGATGCGCCCCAGCGAGGGTCTTGAAAAGCGCTGCGACAAATTCAGCATGACATATGCTGTCAATATGCTCAATGTGGGGAACAGGGGGAGTAAGAATCTGGTATGCTGTGGTCCTATTGTCCAAAAAATGAATTGCCCAATAACAATAAAGACCATGCCATTTAAAGCCGGTGATTTTCGGGTAACAGGATAAAATATCAATAATGGGAACAGAAAGCTGGGAATTTCCGTGTTGCCCAAAAATCCGGAGAATTTGCCGTATTGTGTGTACAGCCGGATGGGCAACAACAGATAATCAAGCCATTTTCGTCCTGCGCCAAATGAATTTTGGTACTGTTCCAACCAAGCCAATCGGGATAAATCCCAGCCGGGTCCGCCCCAGAGAAGGGGATAGACCGGATTGCCGGTCCACAGCCAATTTTTCAGATACCACGGCGATGCCACCGCCAATGCCACCCCGCCGAAGATTACCCCATTTACTAGCATTGTTTTCCATCCGCCGCGCCGAGCGTGCCACAATATCCACATGCCAACGGGGAACATCAGCCCCAACGCCAGATATTTGCTGCCAATTGCCAACCCTGCCAGTACTCCGGCTAACGCCAGCCAGCGCCGATTGTCGCTCTTTTGCCAGCGTAGCATGGCGAACAGCGCCAAAAATCCCCATAACGACCAGCCCATATCTACATTGCTTAAACTTCCCCAAATGGGATACATCGGAATGCCGAGCAGAATAGTTGCCGCCAGCCAACCGCCGCTTTTTCCCAAAAAATGCCGCCCGGTGACAAATGTCGCCAGCACCAGCCACGCCGCCAGCGTCAAGTGCATCAATCGGGCGAATGTGTCGCTGCCGAATGCCATCCCTAGTGTGTACAGCATTTCGGTGGTGAGCGGATAGTTGGCGGGCCAATTTTCCGGCTGAAAGGCGATGCGCCCTGCCTGCAAAAACAATCGGGGGGCTTGCAGATGGTACATCAGCCCGTCGTAATTCCACGGGGGCGTGAGCGCTTGCAGGGCGCTCAACCCGAAAATGACCGTTGTCGCGCCGAAAACCACTTTGTATCCTATGTGCCACCTGCGCCAGCGTTGCCATCCCGCCCGCAGCGATAGATTCGCTGCCATTCGTGTCCATTCGCGCCACGAAAACGCCATCAGCGCGACGAGCCAGCCTGCCAGCGCGGCGGCATTCAACCAGCCGAACAACCCCAGTGCCAGCACGCCGTATGCCACAATGCCCAATCCCAGCGGCACGCCGAATACCGTCATTTCTGACGGCGACAGTGGCAAGGAAAATCGCCGCAAAAGGCGATACCCCGTTCCCGCTGCCACCGACAGCACCAGCGCCAGCAGTCCCAGCGCAAAAAAAGCATCCAGCAATGCGCGCCCGCCCGTCGCTGTGAGGGTGCGTTCCGGGAAAAATAGGCGTTCAGCGGAGAGTATTATTGCCAGAAATATCGGTGTGCCAGTGAGTAGATATTTTTTCACACGTTCATTATCAATGGATGACGGAGAATTGTCAATCGTCAATTGCAAAAGGCGACAGATATGCTATAATATCCGAACATTCGTGCGGAAAAATCAAGGAGGCAATCCAATGGCAGAATTATATCGAGCCTATTTGAAAACCGAAATCGGTTGGGTGGAAGTAAGAGGCACACGCGATGCTATCACCGGCATCAATTTTGTGGATGAAAAACACCCCGACGCCAACGGCGATTCACCGGCGGTGGAGGCGGGTGTCCGGCAATTGACCGAGTATTTTCGCGGCGAGCGCACCACCTTCGACCTACCACTGGAATTTCACGGCACAGAGTTTCAAAAATCGGTGTGGCGTGCGTTGCTGGAAGTGCCTTTCGGCAAAACGGCATCATACCGGGACATCGCCGCGCGGGTCGGCAATCCGAAAGCCGTGCGGGCGGTCGGCGGGGCAAACGGCAAAAATCCCATTTCGATTGTTGCGCCGTGCCACCGCATTATCGGCAGCAATGGCACGCTCACCGGGTATGGCGGCGGGTTATGGCGCAAAGAATGGTTGCTGGCGCATGAAAAAACAATGAAAAATGAAAAGTGAAAAATTTGAGGGCTTTGAGAATTCAGGGGGGTGTCATTGCGAGGGCGCAGCCCGAAGCAATCTCCATCAGCATAATCGGGGATTGCACCCGTTCCGGGCATTTTCAACTTCGCCTGCGGCTCGCAATGACCAAGCAAGATATTCGTTCATCGCGTAGGGGCGCCCCTTGTGGTCGCCCGAATTTGGGCAGCCACAAGGGCTGCCCCTACTTTTAATTTTGCACTATCGTCTCAATGGCGGATGTAATCCAGTGGCGGGTGGGGAAGATATCCACAAACCCCACGTGTCCACCGTATTTTTGGATGGCCAATGTGAGATTGGGATTATTCAGTGTGCGAAACGGCGCAAAATCGCGCACGGGGATGATGGGGTCGTCTGCGGCGGTAATGATGGTGGTGGGCACGGTGAATGTTTCTGCCATTTGCGGGGTGATGGTGTATTCTCGATAGTAGCTATCGCTATCGGGGTAGCCGGTATAGCGCGGGATAAACCATTCTCCCATTAAATACGAATCTTTGATTTGCAGGACCTCATCAAAATCGCGGTATAGGTGTGGAAACGCTGCTTGTTTGGCGCGGATCATTTTGCGCCATTTACGTCCAAAATAGAAGGAATACAGTGGAAAGCTGTGACTGATGGCTTGTACTGTGTCGCGTGGGTCGATGGATGGACTCACGCCAATGACGTGCCGCAAGGTGGGGATGGGTTGTTGGCTGGCGCGCCACGCCACACGCAGGGCAAAATTTCCTCCCATTGAGAAACCGACCACAAAAAATGGCGATTCTGGTTCCAGTTTTGCCACCTCTCTCGCCGCCTGAAACACTTCCTCCAGCCGCATTCCGTGGAACGGTGCTTCATTCAGCGCTTCTGTGCCGCCGTGGTCGCGCATGTTCAACCGAAAAACTGAATAGCCTTTTTGGAGCAGTTCGCTGCCGATGACGCGATTGTAGGTTGAGTTGGCAGACCCCAGCCAGCCGTGCAGTAACATCACTAGCCCCCGGCTCGACCCGGCGGGCTGAGCAGAATAGAAGCCCTGCAATCGCGTGCCGCCATCGGCGGGGAGTTGTAGAATCATTTCTTGCGCCCATCCATTGAGTTTATTGGGAAACGTGTGTTGGCTCGATGCCAGCAACGTTTGCACGTGCGGGTTTCGCACCAGTGGATGGGGAGTGAAGGGGGGGAGTTTCGAGTTTCGGGTTTTTGGTTTCATGTTTCAAATTCAGGGTTGCAAAGTTATAGCGCAAAATTCAAAATGCAAAGTACAAAATTTTCGAGTGGAAGAATCTCCATTCTCCAACAACCAATCTCACGTTTCACGCATCACGCTCCGATTTGTCAATCACCAAAACTCACATCGTTCAGCGTTGGCACAATGCTGACCCACGTGTGCCCCGGTTTGAGCGAAATTTCTGATCCATCGGCGGCGTAAAAATGCGGCGTGTCGCCGCGATTATCGCTGCGCCATGTGCCGACAAACGCCTGCCCATCGCGGAAAACAATCGCTTCCCCCGAACCGAACAGGTTCAGCCGGATGCCGGTATTGCCCAAACTATCTTCCACCATTTCCGTTTCTTCGTGCGGCACAACCTGCACCACTACATTTGCCACGCTAACCTGCACGCCGGTGTTCGCGTCCAAATGAGGGTCATCGCCCAAAAAACGGAGATACGTGCCACTGGCGGCATCAAAGGCGTAGCGGACGTTGCTGCCGGTAACGGCAGGATAGGCAATTTCAACGGATGTGGCTGGTTCTCCGCCGCCCGGTGCCTCGCCGAGGGTAAACCCGCGCAGTCCGCCGGGGGTTTCAATATCCCAATTCGACAACCATTTTTTCAACCCGTCGGTGCTGGTGTTGAGCCGGGTGCGGTAATCATTGCCGATGCTATCGGAATACAGTCGATTGCTGGGGTCGTCCAAATCCACATCCAGATAGGGGAAGGGGACGCTGTTTTTCAACATAAAGCGTACCTTGTCGCTGGCCCCAGAGCAGAATAGCGGCGCATTGTACAGTGCACCCAGATAATAATTCACCAATCGTGCGCTGCGCACCGGTCCAATGCGGACGGGCGGGGTGGCGAAAAAGATGCCGCTAAACCGGGTGATGCTGTAGCCTTCCATGATGTATTCATACATCACATCGGCGGCACCGATGCCATACTGTGGGCGCGCTTTGGGGTCGTTATTGATGCAGACGATCACCGGGCGTGACAGGCTAGCGGCGGTGAGGGACGCGCCGGTGAGCGGGTTGGTGTTGGTTGGCAAGCCCCAGCCGCCATCGGGAGGCAAGGTGTTTTCATCTGCGGGAGGGGACGCGGTGGTGCCGGTTTCCACCATCAGGGCAGCAGCAGGTTTCGGGGTGGAGGGGTTGGCTTTTGCCAGCACGGGAATATCTGCAGTAGAGGGGGTATCCACAAATTCAGCCGCCAACCAGCCCGGCTCGCTGCTATTGGCTAAACAGCATACCTGATACCAGTTGCCGGTGTCGTTTTCCCCCACAATTTGCACGGTTTGGCTGAGGGTGGCGCCGCCGACAATCTCGTATTCGGTGCCGGGGCCGCTGCGCACGTTCAGTAAATCGCCGGTGACGACCCCCGTGATGCTGTTGGTCACGGTGTCTGAAACAATGAGCACGGGGGTGATCGGCGTGGGAATGGGGACGGAAACTTCTGGTACAGCGACGATGGTCGGCGCAGTATCCACAAATTCGGCGCTGACCCAACCCGCCAGCGGGTCGTCAATTTGCCACCAATCGCCGTTGACGCTGTGCCCAACGATGGTCACTGTCTGGCTCACTGTCACCGTGCCGAGAATGTCGGCGGCGGTGGAGGGGGCGCGGCGCACGTTCACAATATCGCCTGTCACCATGCCGCTGGGGGCGGCTGGTGGGGTGGGGGTTGGTGTGGATACAGGCGTTGGGGTGGCAGATTGGTGCGGCATAGGGGGTTGCCGGCGCGTAGCCAAAGAGGGGGAGGTGGCGGTGGGGGTGGTGGTGCCTGCGGTGGGCGACGGCCAGGCGGTGGGCGTGTTGGTCACTAGCACCACATGCACGTTGGTGGGTGTGGCCGGTGATGTTTCGGTAGCGATGGTTTCGCTGGCGACCGACGTTGTTTTTGGGGTAGCATTGGCTGGACGGCAAGCCGTCAGGATGGCAAAGATAGCCAGCAAAAGGGCTAGGTTTATCCTCATTAGAACTCCTGGGTTGTGCGATGATAGCCAATATATGATACCATTGGCTGGCAAACAGATACAATTTTATCACCAGAGAATAAGAGAGGCAACATGCAGAACTGGTTTGATATTGATTATTTGCGCCGGGGCAGTGCCCGACAGCGAGCCGCGTATGATGTACTCCTCCGTCTGCAGGTGTTTGAGGTGCTAGCAGCGTTTTCCCCGGTGTTGACGGGAACTATTCCGTTGGGGATCGATGTGTCGGGGAGCGATTTGGATGTTATTTGCGAGGTGTACGATTTGAAGGTGTTCACGGCACAGGTAAAAACGCATTTTTCTGGGTACGTTGGATTTTCGGCGTCTCAGCAGCAGGTGAATGGACTGCCGGTGGTGGTTGCCACGTTCACTGTTGCCGGATTTTCCATCGAAATTTTTGGTCAGCCGTGCCCGGTGCGACAACAAAATGCCTATCAACATCTGGTGGCGGAAGCTCGGCTGTTGGAGTTGGGGGGAAAAACGGCCCAAGAGGAGATTCGGCGTTTGAAGACGATGGGGTTGAAAACTGAACTGGCCTTTGCGGAATATTTCGCCCTCCCCGGCAACCCGTACGCTACGTTGTTCCATCTGGCAGATGTACCAGCGGCGGAATTGCGGTGGTTGGTTGAGCGAGGACAGTTGGCGCGACAGGAGTGCACTTTCTGTTAGATTGTGCGTGGTGTGTTGCCTGCTAGCGTTGTTTATCGAGATGTGGTTACGCTGGCCTTCATGGATTTGCGACAGGCCAATGAGGGACATGTGCTGGTTGTTCCCCGGCGGCACGTGGAAACTATTTTTGAGTTGGACGACTCTCTGGCAGCGCGCCTGTCACAAACGGTGGTGAAAGTGGCACGGGCGGTGCGGACGGCAATCGGGGCGCCAGGATTGAATGTGTGGCAGTCGAATGGGGAAGCGGCTTTCCAGGAAGTGCCGCACGTGCATTTTCACCTCTTCCCCCGGTATCCGGCGGATGGCATGATCCGTGTGTATCGCCAGCACCCCGAACCGGAGTCCCGGTCTCAACTGGATGCGTTGGCGAGAAGAATCCGGCAAGTGATTGACTAAAAAACCGGTCAGGTTTTTAAAACCTGACCGGTTTGCACGCCAACGGGCATATTTAGCCCAACCGTTCACGGTTCAAGCGTGACCTGCTTTTTCAAGATATATTTTTCAAATGCTTCCGCTGTCCAGGGGAGCAGCGGTTTGAAGAAGTTTTTGTACAGCGCGCGGGCGTATACTCGAATTTCGTACTGTGCGTCGGTGGGCATGCGCAGCGAAAGGAAGTGCATCAGGTTATGCGCATCGATTTTAGCGACCCATGTGTAATACAGCGAAAACCCCGCCAGAAATAATCGCGCCTGCTCGCGGGCAACCCCGGCATCCAGTGCTTTTTGGTACAGTGCAAATCCGCGTTCGTAATGGTCTGCCAGCAGGGCAGACAGTTCGGCAGCATCGGCAGGGTCAATTTCCCCTGCGCTGGCTTGTTTGTTGTCGCTCGATTGCCGCCGCCAAACAGCGGGGTGGTAAAAATCGTTTTCCTGAAAGGGCGTGTATCTACCCGATTGGGCATTGAAATTCCAGGTTCGATGGCGCACCCACTGCCACCATGTGACTACCGGTGCACGCACGCGGAATTTGAATTCTACCTGCTCGAAGGGACTGGTGTGGCGATGGCGCAGCATATAGAAGAGGAGTTTTTTATCTTGCTCCTCCCCTTTACTCTCGCCCAAAAAAGAGACGCGGGCAGCATTGACAATTGCTAGATCGCCGCTGACACCGGTAGAGGGGTGGGGTAGCATATCTAGCAGTTGCACGTAGCCTTTGTCCAACACCGGAATTTGTTTGCCAATCAGGTCTTTTTTGTTTGTCACAGAGCACCTCTCAATGGGGGGGGGTGAAAATTGGATTTTTCAAACAAGGGTCGTGTTGGCGCTATTATAGCTAAAGTGGTTCAATGCTACAACAAGAGGTCAATGCTCAGCACGGCTGTTACTTCCGACCTTCAACCGGCACAAAGTCTCGTTCTTCTGCCCCCAGGTAAAGCTGACGCGGGCGAGAGATGCGTTGTTCTGGGTCGTTAATCATTTCTAGCCATTGTGCCAGCCAGCCCGCCGCACGAGGAATGGCGAACAGCACGGGGAACATATCCATGGGGAAACCCATTGCCTGGTAGATGATGCCACTGTAAAAATCTACGTTGGGGTAGAGTTTGCGTTTGACAAAATAGTCATCGTTTAATGCGACTTGCTCCAGTTCCAGCGCAATGTCAATCAGAGGATTGCTGCCGGTTACTTTAAAAACGTCGTGTGCTACCTGCTTGATGATTTTTGCGCGCGGGTCGTAATTTTTGTACACCCGATGCCCAAAACCCATCAGCCGCATTTCACCGTTTTTAACCCGTTCAATGTACGATGGAATATTTTTCACCGTGCCGATTTCACGCAGCATGTGGAGGACGGCTTCATTTGCGCCGCCGTGCAGGGGACCGTACAGTGCGGCTGCGGCTGCGGCCATCGCGCTGAAGGGATCAACCCGGCTGGACCCCACCGAGCGCATTGTAGAAGTGGAGCAGTTTTGCTCGTGGTCGGCGTGGAGGATGAATAGCACGTCGAGAGCGCGTGCCAGCACAGGATTCACTTCATAATTGTGTTCATTCATATAGTCGAGCATATACAGGAAGTTGCCGGTGTAGCCCAGCGTGCTATCGGGGTAGTTGAAGGGGCGGCCAATGCGGATGCGATACGCGAAGGCAGCAATGGTGGGGAGTTTGCCCAATATGCGGTAGATTTGCTTTTGCTGAACAGCGGGGTCATCTACCTGGCGCGCTTCGGGGTGGAAGGTGCCAGCGGCGGCCAGGCTACTAATGAGCATCCCCATCGGGTGGGCATCATAGCGGAACGTTTTCATCATGTCAGCTAGGTTTTCATGGATGTAGGTGTGATGCATAATGCGTTCGGTCCAATGCTCCAGAGCCGCTCTGGTTGGCAGGGTGCCATGGATGAGCAGATAAGCTACTTCTAGAAATGTGCTTTGTTCTGCTAGCTGTTCGATGGGGTAGCCACGGTAGCGCAAAATGCCCTTTGCGCCATCAATGAAGGTGATAGTACTTTTACACGAGGCGGTGTTCAAGTAGGCGGGGTCGTAACTTAGCATCCCAAAATCACCATCATTGACCTTTATTTGCCGCAGGTCAATGGCGCGGATGCTGTCGTGTTCAATGGGGATCTCATAGGTTTTGCTGGTGCGATTATCGGTGATGCTCAGGGTGTTTTTCACAGCATACTCCTTCGGTGAGTTTCAAAATGACTGATAACTTCTAGCGGTCAACATGTAGCCTTGGGTTTTTCCATGGCCAATTACTGATTACGGTAGCAGGTATCGTACCCGAAATATCCCCAAAAAACAAACATCCTCAGACGTCAACGTTGACGCCTGGGGATGTTTTTGGGGTTAACTAGCTAACGTAACTGTGTTCGGCGCAAGGGCATGATTTACCGTTTGTCAAGGGGAACGTATTCTTGCGTTTCTGGTCCAACGTATACAAAGCGCGGGCGATAGATACGGTTGTGGGCACGTTGTTCCAGAATGTGAGAGGTCCACCCGGCAACGCGGCTCACGGCGAAAATGGGGGTGAAGAGATCGCTATCGATGCCCATTGAACTCATCACCACCCCGGAGAAGAAATCAACATTGGGCCAGATACCTTTTTGGCCCAGTCTCTCAATCATAAAGTTTTCGATGATTTCTGCCATTTCCAGCCATTTTTCGGTGCCAGCGCGTTTGGTCACTTCTTTGGCGTAGCCGTGCAAGATCACTGCGCGCGGATCCATTGCCTTGTAAACGCGGTGTCCGAAGCCCATAATTTTTTTCTTTTTGGCAACAGCTTCTTCCAGCCACGGAATAGCATTGTCGGGGTCACCAATTTCGTTGAGCATGCGCATCACACGCTGGTTGGCGCCACCATGCAACGGGCCTTTTAGTGAGCTGATACCACCGACGACGGCGGAATACATATCTGCCAGCGTGGAGGCGACGACGATGGACGTAAAGGTAGAGGCATTGCAACCGTGGTCGGCGTGCAAGACGAGGATGACATCCATCACTTTCGCGTCGAAGGGGTCGGGTTCTTCGCCGCTCATCATATACAGGAAGTTGGCGGCATGGCTCAGATCGGCGCGGGGTTGGATAATGGGCAATCCACGGCGCACGCGGTCAATAGCGGCGACGATGGTTGCCATCCGCGAGGTGATTTTGATGGCTTCGCGTTCGTAAGCCAGTTCGGTTTCCTCCTCGGCGGCTTCGTCGAACAGGGCGGTCATTGAAACAGCAGTGCGCATTACAGCCATTGGTTTTGCCAGGTAGCCCGCAGAAACTTTTTCAATCAATTCGTACACTTCTGTGGGCAGGGTGCGGTACTGTACCATTCGGCGGCGTAGAATTTCCAGCTCGTCGGCGGCGGGGAGGCGGTTGTACAGCAACAAGAAGAAGGTTTCTTCAAATGTGGAATGTTCGGCAAGGTCTTGGATTCTAATGCCTTCATAGTAGAGCTTGCCTTCCAAGCCGTTGACGTAGCTTTTTGCACTTTCGGAAGCGATAACGCCTTCCATTCCTTTGGGAAAGTCCACTTCACCAGGTTTAGCAACTAATTTAACAGCCATTATGTTTTACCTCCTCGTAAAACTTGAACAAAGGTTGAAATATTGGGGGTTGTAAAATACCTTAGCCGGGTACGGGTATCTTACAAACGTTGAGCATGCATTAACGAAGACTTTGTCTCAATTATGCGTCGATTCAACGCAGTTTGCAAATTTTGCCCCGTCATTTGAGAAGTTTTTCTCAGAAGGTATTCAAAAGAGTTGCAATTGTTGTATTTTCGCTTGCCTTAACTGTGCTACGATTTTTGGGTTGGCCGATCGCGCGCTACGGCCACAGCGATCAGGCCAACCATTTCTATGTTTATGAGGATAGATGATGAAGAGCGAACGGTGAATTCTCTGCGTTGAAATCACAACGCATGCAGTTTAAAGTGCCGTCCGTCACGGTGGAGCGTGGCGGCGGTAATGTGTGGGTCGTGTTGAACAAGGACGGTTGCGCCGGTGTCTGCGGCCCAGTTCTGCCAGCGACGCTTGGTCTCGATGTTTTCCAATGGTTCTACATCATATGCTGTGACCCATGCGGTGCGCTCAAAGTTGTAGCTGAGACTGGCCATATCGGCAATGAATAAACCCAACTGTCCTGCCGATTCAATGAGGACGCTCTGGTGTGCGCGAGTGTGCCCGCGGGTGATAACAGCGCTGACGCCGCCGATTACGGGTGTGCTTCCTTTCAGGAGTTTGAGTTGCCCGGTTTTTTCCAACACCTGATAGTTCTCTGGCAGGTATGTGGCGCGTGTCCGCTCGTTGGGGTACATGGCGTCTGCCCATTCCAGCCGCTGGATCCAATATTCGGCGTTTGGAAAGGTGGGAACAATTTCCCCACTTTCTGGGTGGAACATTGTATTTCCACCACAGTGATCGGCATGGAGATGGGTGTTGATGACAATATCAACATCGGTGGGGGCCAAACCCACTGCCGCCAGACTATCAAGCAGTGCGCCGTGTGGACGCTCAATGCTGAAGATCTTTATTTGCTTGGGGGTTAGTTTTGTTCCGTAACCGGTATCTACCAGAATGATTTTCCCCGCTGCTTTGAGCAACAGGCAATTAAGGTGTAGGGGAATGCGGTTGTACGGGTCCGGGGTGAGTTTCTTTTCCCAGATAACTTTGGGAACCAGGCCAAATGCGCCGCCGCCATCGGCCCAGGTAATTCCATCGCTAAGGTAGTGGTATTCAACGTTGCCGATAAATGGCATTAGAGGCCTCCTTAAGTTTCGAGTTCAAAGTTGTGGGGTGATAAAGTTGCAATTGATAGTGAATTTTCAACTAATCTTTAGTTTCCAACCCCTGTAGTGTTTGCTTGAACTGCGCTATCAGGGCAGCACGTTCTGTTGCCGGCAAAAAAGCGGCGTGGGCGGCGTTGAGCACCATTGTTTTGAGATCGTTGAGGGTAATCCCAATGCCGCGTATGGCCACTATATATTCATCCGTAAGGGTGATGTTTGAAATAGACGGGTCGTCGGTGTTGATGGTAACGGGAATGCCCATCCGGTGATATGCCAGCATCGGGTGATGCGCCAGCCCAGCGATGGCAGCGGTTTGGATGTTGCTGGTAGGACACATTTCCAGAGGGATTTGCTTTTGTTTCAACAGTTCCAGCACTTTGGGGTTTTTCATTGCTTGTACGCCGTGCCCAATTCTATCGGCTTGAATAATTTCGATTGCTTCGTATATGTTTTCGGCGGAACAGTTTTTGCATTCACCGGCGTGGGCGGTAATGTATAATCCCTGGGTTTTGGCCCAGCGCAGCACGTCGATGAATTGCGCGGCAGAAAAGTGTTCTTCGTCGCCGGCCAGGTCTAGTGCCACAATGCCATCGTTTTTCCGGGCAACGACCAGTTCAGCTAATTGCCAGGCATACTGGGGTTCGTGCCGTCCTATCTGTACAATGAGCCGTACTTGAATATCAAAATCTTGTTGAGCTTGATCCACGGCCGTAATCACCCAGTCAGCCACATCATCAAAGCTAAACCCATGGTGATGTGCCTGGGCCACGGGGTTAAAGCGAAGTTCGAGATATTTTACATTGTCGTGCGCTGAATCTGCTACCGCTTCGTAAGCAATGCGCATCACAGATTCTTTGCTATTGTAAAACTTTCTGAGAATGGTAAATTTTGCCAGAAATGTTTGAAAATCCGGTTCATCATCTACCATTTGCACTAGCGGGCGCAGTTCATCAACATTGTAGGTTTCAATCTCTACGCCATGCTCATGGGCAATTTCCGCCAATGTAGACAGCCGCAAGCTCCCTTCCATGTGGCGATGGAGGTCTATTTTAGGCATTGCTTGTAAAAAGCGGCGCAAATTATTCGATTGTGAGGGCGTAGTTTTGCTTGGCATATGCGTTAATGGTAATAGGTTTTGTGGTGAATGACAAGAATCTGCGGCCGTGATACGAAACAAAAATTACACAGGTGTTACGATTTCTTTGGTTGAGTAATGGGCAAGGTGAGCGTGAACCTGGTTCCTTCCCCTGGCTTGCTGGCAACATCAATTGTCCCATGGTGCGTTTCTATGATTTGTTTTACAATCGTCAGGCCCAATCCAGACCCTCGAACTTTGCGGGGGCCGATCTTTTCCACCTGGTAAAAACGATCAAAAATTTTGTTTAATGCGGCGGCTGGAATACCCACGCCGGTGTCTTCAATAGAAATTTTAATCTGATCATTTTCTCGATGCGCGGAGATGGTAATCGTACCGTTCTGCGGTGTGAATTTGAGTGCATTGCCAATTAGATTGTCGAATACTTGCCTGATGCGGTCGGGGTCGGCAATGATGGTGGGGAGCGGTTTGGGGATATTGATAGTTAATGTAATGTGGTTGTGTTTGGCCATTGGCATTGCGCTTGTCGTGACCAGTTTTACAATTTTGACCAGGTCGGTTTCCTTGAAGTGCACAATATCCATTGCAAGTTGCTGGTATGTCACCAGATTTTCTACCAGCTTGCTCAAATCGACTGCGCGTTGAGACACAACCTCAAGACTTTTCTTGATTGGGGGAGGGACTGTGCCCATACTATCTTCTAAAATCAAATCGACATAGCCGCGGATAAAGGTGAGGGGGGTGCGCAGCTCGTGAGAAACGTTTTGCACAAATTCGTTTTGTTGGCGATGCAGTTTCCGCAGCGCACCAAGCGTTTCTTCCAGGTTTTGCGTGTGCTGCTGGAGGTTGTTGAACAATTGGGTAACTTTTGCCAGGAGTTTTGCATTTTCAATGGTTATGGCCGTGGCCGAAGCAATGAAAGACAAAATGACCTCGTCGTCTTGCGTAAAATTTTTGCCGTCGAGGCGGTTCATCACTTCAATGACGCCTAAAACGCGACCCTGAATTTGTACGGGTACGGCCAGTAATTTGCGAGTTTTGAAGTGAAGCTGTTGATCAACCATCTTATAATGCCGGGGATCATTGGCCACGTCATCGATGCGCAATGCTTGTTTGTGCTGCGCTACCCAACCGGCAAATCCTTCCCCAACTTTGAGTGAGAATGGCTGGATTGCCGCTTGGGGGATCCCCACGGCAACTTTGAAGCGCAGCGTATCACCTTCTAATAGCATCAGCGAGGTGCCTTCTACTTGATATAATGCCTGTATTCTGGTGAGTACATTGCGTAATGTTTGGTCTGGATTGCTGGGGTCCGCAATGGCTAACCCAATCTGGTTGAAGGCAGCCAGTTCAGCCAGGCGCTGGTCTTGTGCTTTGAAGAGATTTGCTGTTTCTATGGCTACAGCCAATTGGTCCGACACGGTTTGGACCAGGGTCACGTCATCGGGGGAAAAGGTGTGGGACTGCTTGCTTTGCAAGTCTAGCACGCCGATCAGACCGTTGTGTGTCATCAAGGGGATGGCCAATTCTGATTGCACCTGTTCTCGTCCCGGGCCAGGGAAGTATCCGGTGAATGCGTTAACGTCATTCAGCAATAGGGCTTCTTCGGTGCGGGCAGCGGTGCTGATTGCTCCAGGGCCATCGAGTGGCAAGCGATAATTTTGTTGCTCTAGTTGAGAAGAAGGTCTATCACTGGCGGCCTTAAGCAGCAGCATATCTGTTTCGCCTTGATAAAGAAAGATGGAAACGAAGTCGTATCCCAAATCATTATGCAGACGCTGCGCCACGGTATCTAGCAGCAATTGAATTTCACGGATTTCGGTGGCCTGACGTCCAATTTTTGCTACTATTTGGAACTGTTTAACTTTTTCTTGTTCGCGGTGATAAAGCTGTGCATTATCTATGGCAATGGCTGCCTGGTTGGCAAACGTATGCACCAGTTCCAGGTCGGCGTTGTTAAAGTATCCTATTGTGGTGTGGTGCAGGGTGAGCAAACCAATAATCCGGCTCTTTATAACCAACGGCGCGCCAATCCAGGCTTTAGTGTTAAGGGCAAAAGTGGGTGTGGCAAGATTCCAATACGTATTTTGGGTGACGTCACCGAACATAGCGGGGTATTTTTGCAACAAAACTTGCTGGTAGAAAACATTTTGGGTGGCGTCGATGGTGGAATCTACCAAATCGGTGTCTAGCCCCGCTACGGCTTGAACCTCTAGTTTGTGTCCCTGTAAGAGCATAATCAGGGCATAATCATAGGGAATTACAACAGCGATGTGTTCCAATATTAAGTTGAGTACATCGTCTAGATCAAGCGTGGCGTTGATGATGGTTGATAGCTGTTGCAGGTGGGTGGCAATTTGGCGGCGAATAAGTTCTTGTTGTTGTTGCCCTCTGCTTTTTTTGTAAAGATTGGCATTGGTTATGGCAACTGTCACCTGGCTGGCGAAGGTAGATAAAACCTGGCGGATGGACGCCGGCGCGTCGGTGAGGGTTGAATTTGCGGTTACCAACGCCCCAATCACCAATTGACCAATAGTTAGCGGGGTGATCAGTGCCCAAAGGTGAGGAGGATTTTCCAGGTGGGTGGGTAGCATTGGTTGTTCTATTTGCACGCCGGTATTCAGAACCTGGGTAATGTGTGGTTGAAGGGGGGTAAGGATTGTATCTTGATGGGGGCTATTCAAGGCGGCCAATTTAGGGCTGCCGGTTTCGTCGTCCACTAAAATAATTGCCAGTACATCAAAACCAAACGTATTTGATAATATATCCAGCGCCGCTATTAGCAGATCGTCTAAATCTAATACGGTGGCGCTGATTTGAGCAAACGATTGGATGGCTGAAAGGCCGGCCTGATGGTGGGCATTAGCTGTGGAATGGGAGTTGGGCAACCGAGGTGTCATACGCTATTTCTACTTATCGCGTTCTGTAATTAGCCAGCACCAGTATTTCCAGGTGACAATGAGGCCGATTGTAACTGCTGTAGCAAGAGGAACGTGGTGAAAGATTAGGGTGAAGGGTAAACCAATGGCACGCCCACTTTGGGTGGACGGGGAGAACAACAAACTGGCTTGCAGAAGTTGGGCAATAAGCGCAACAGCACCCAAGCCCTCGGCCAGGTAAAACCATTTGTATAGGGGAGACATTTTTAAGACACTACCAAATCTTTCTGACAATTTGGCCAGAATATGAAACAGGAAAATCAAAGATAAGGTAGCTGTGCCGCTGAGAATTGTGATTAACGGTGTCAGGAGTGGCCTCCAACCATCGTGTTTAATAATGAGTAACCCACATATATTAAAATAAGACCGCCGACAATTCGTAGCAGGTCGGCGGTGGTGAGACCTACAATAAGTGAACCAGACACAGTATATAATATGGCACTGACCGCAAAAAATACAACGGGAATCAGTAGCAGTGGGTAGATAACGGGCGTAGTTTGGCCGGTTGTTTTCTTTTGGCGACGTTGCTCAAAGAAACGAGCGATGCCAAAAAGAAACAACAATAGCACGCAAGCTACTCCCCAGCTATATATCGTTAGAATTCGGGCGAGGAGTTCCATATTCTTTACGGTGAGAATTGTGTCGATGCTAGAAAAATAGATCCTGAGCCTGGGGTCATTTGAGGACAGGTTCAGGGCAAAACCGGCGTTTATTTGATGAACGCTTCGTCGAAGGCGTCCGTCATACTTCTGCGCGGGTTTCCGCTTAAAATTCCTTCTCTACCCTGGAATTTTGCTTTAAGTTGAAAACCAATGTCTGGCTCAATCTCGTACTGGCGGATGTCTTTGGCATGGTCGCTGCCGCGCATTTTTAACACTAACACAGCTTTACTAATGGCAGAATCAATTTCCACAAACCGAAGTATTGAATACGAATCAACGACAAATGAAATATTGCTGTTAAACTCCGGCGATTCACCCAGTAGCGCAGGGCTTTCTTTTGTGAGTAAACTGGTTAATCCTTCTCGTTTAAGCGCGTTGATGAATCCGTATTGCAGCGAACGCAATTCAACGGGGTCTTGAGAGAGGCGTTCAAAATGGGTAATACTATCTACCAATATTCGCCGAATGCCCATTTGGGCAACGTAGCTTTCAATAATGCCGCCCACGTTTTCCAGGTCTTGCCGGCTAATGTCTGGGCTGGTCATAATAATCTTTAACATGCCTTCATTTTCCAGCTTGGCAAAATCCCAACCCAGGCTGGCAGCATCGTGATAATATTGTTGCGGGAATTCTTCAAAAGTGATAATGAGGCCCGGTTCCCCAAACTGAACAATGCCATTGTAAATAAACTGCATGCCCAGTGTGGTTTTCCCTGTGCCTGGCGCACCTTCTACCAAATTTGCGCTTTGAGGTAGAAATCCGCCCCCTAACATTTCATCAAGTCCATCTATGCCAGTTTTTACACGATCTGTGACCATATGTTTAACCCTATGCAACCCAAAAACTATATAAGCTGTGATGTTCTGGGGTGTGGTTATTGCATCCTATTGCATCCCTCGGATAATGTGGTATACGGCTTTTACTCTAAAATGTCTGTCTTCGCAAGCGATAATAAAGGACTCAACCAACTCTCGCACAGCTTCATCTTGGGTCAGCGAATATACGATTTGATCCCCCACCATTTTGCTTTCCATAACCCCGCTTGCTTCCAATTCTTCTAGTTCTGGTGCAACCGCCGAGAGATGACGCCCGGCGTATTTGGCAATGTTCTCTGCGGTGTCAACGGTATTTGGGTTTTCGTAGAAAAATCTAACCAGGTCCCATTTTATAAAGGAGTTGACTTTGGATTTGACAAAATCCAGAAGCTCCTCTGGCATATCGTCCATTAATTTTGCTGTGAAATCATCATACTCTGGCAAGAGAGATCTCCTTTCGGGGCAAAGACACCGATTTTCATCCCGTCTGTGGCTACTCTCATTTTAACATTGAAAACCCAAAAGTGCAACGCCTTTTCAAAATTCAAGGATCAGCGTTGAAATATTGTGCATGTTGAACAAGTTACCGTCGTTGTTTTTGTTTGCGCCGTTTTTTGCGGGGCGCAGACTGTTTGGCGGTTATGGGCACTGGTTGCCCAACTTGCCCAGGCGAGGTGACGCCTTGCCGGTCTGACTTCATATGGCAGAGTTTGTATTTCTTTCCGCTTCCACACCAGCACGGGTCGTTGCGTCCGGGAAGTTTTTGTGCACGGATCGGTGCGTTTTTGCCATTGGCCCCATTGCCGCCGTGCGTTTGCGGTTGCATACTGTTGTGAATGGCTTGTAGTTTGCGTGGTCGGTGGGCTTTTGGGGGTACCAGTTCAACGTGGTAGATTTTGCTGACTACGTCTTTTTGAATCTCTTGCACCAGCATTCCGTATATTTCGTGAGCTTCGCGCTTGTAGGCTACCAATGGGTCCTGTTGTCCGTAGGCTCGCAGGCCAATGCCCGTGCGCAATGCATCAAGGGCAGTGAGGTGACGTACCCACAAGCGGTCTACCGCGTCGAGCATGAGCAGGCGTTCAATTTGATGCAACATCTCGCTGCCCAACTGTTCTTCTTTTTCCTGGTAGAACTGTTCGGCTAGTTCCTGGAACATCTCAATGAGTTCTGCTTGCGATTTGCCGGCCCAACTGTTCGACGTCATTGTGGGCGGCAACGGCAAAATGGCGCGCACGGCGTTGTACAATCCGGCCAGGTCCCAGTCTTCTTCATATTCGGCAGAGGTGTACAGGTAGACCAAGTCACTTAACTGATCGTCTACCATTGAAAGGATATTTTCTTTCAGGCTGGAGCTGGTCAGAATGCGGTTGCGTTGGGCATAAATCACTTCGCGCTGTTGGTTGACAACGTCGTCGTATTCCAAAACGTGTTTGCGGACATCAAAGTTATAGCCTTCAACTTTGCTCTGAGCAGTTTCAATACTCTTGCTGACTAAATTGGCTTCAATGGGGGTGTCGTCTTCCACGCCCAGCCGTTCCATCAGCCGCGAAACGTTCTGCCCGCCAAAGCGACGCATCAGGTCATCTTGCAAAGAAACGAAGAAGCGACTGGAGCCGGGGTCTCCCTGACGGCCAGCGCGCCCGCGAAGCTGGTTGTCAATGCGGCGGGCTTCGTGCCGTTCTGTGCCAACAACGTGTAGGCCGCCCAGTTCCAGCACTCTGGCGCGGTCTTTTTCGGTGATGGCGGTGGCTTCAGCCAGTGCCTTTTCCCACACCTCCGGCTCAACTGTGGTGAGGTCTATGCCTTGTTTGCGCAGCGCATCGCGGGCCAATCCCTCTGGATTCCCGCCGAGCAGGATATCCACCCCACGACCGGCCATGTTGGTGGCGATAGTAACAGCGCCGCTTTGTCCGGCCTGGGCAATGATGGTGGCTTCTTTTTCGTGGTTTTTGGCGTTCAATACATTATGGGGAATGCCCTGCCGTTTAAGCAGATGGGAAAGATACTCTGATGTTTCTACGGCGACGGTGCCGATGAGCAATGGTCGGCCTTGTTCATGTTGGGTCTTAATTTCTTCCACTACTGCCTTGAATTTAGCTTCTGGGGTGCGGTAGATTACATCAGGGTAATCAATACGTTTATAGTACATCTCTGAGTTGTCTGGTTTGCGGTAGGTGGTAATGGAAGCGCCGTTTTCTTTGTATGTCTCTTCAATTAAATCGCCCTGCATCGCTCTAAATTCTACGTTGGTGGGCAGGGTAGACACATCCAGGTCGTAGATTTTGCCGAACTCTTCCACTTCGGTGGCGGCGGTACCGGTCATACCGGCAAGCTTGTCGTACATACGGAAGAAGTTTTGGAAGGTGATGGTGGCCCAGGTGAAACTTTCGTTCTGCACCCGCAACCCTTCTTTCGCTTCGATGGCCTGGTGTAGCCCCTCGCTGTACCGTCGCCCGTACATCAATCGCCCGGTAAATTCATCTACAATGATGACTTCACCGTCTTGCACCACATATTCTTTGTCTTTTTTGTAAAGTACGCGGGCGCGCAGGGCGTTATCTAAATAGGGTGTCATCATTGCGTTTTCTGGGGCATAGAGGTTATCAACGCCCAGCGCGCGTTCCATTTTTTCAATTCCCCGCTCGGTAAGGTGTACCACGCGAGTTTTCTCATCCACCACGTAATCGCCATCAGGCTCAAGGTCTTTGTTGTCCACGCTTTCTTTGCTGCTGGGTTTAAGGGGACGCACAAGCTGCGCGAATTTGTAGTACAGCTCGCTGCTTTCTTCAGCTTGACCGGAGATGATGAGTGGGGTACGGGCTTCATCAATGAGGATGTTGTCCACCTCGTCGATGATGGCATAATACAATTCGCGCTGCACTTTTTGCCTCAAGTCGCGGGCCATGTTGTCGCGCAGATAATCAAAGCCAAATTCGTTGTTTGTGCCGTAGGTAATGTCGCATTGATAGGCTTCGCGGCGCGTTATGGGCCGTAGGTGTTGGTAGCGGTCATCACTGGCCCGGTATTCTGGGTCGTACAGGAACGAGGCGGTATCTACGCCGCCGCTGCCCGCGTTTTGAATGACGGCCACGCTCAAGCCTAAAAAGTGGTAGATTGGCCCCATTTGTTGCACGCCCACTTTTGATAGATAGTCGTTCGGCGTAACCAAATGCGCGCCGTGGCCGGTAAGCGCGTTCAGCACCAGGGGCATTGTTGCCACCAGTGTTTTCCCTTCACCAGTGCGCATTTCTACCACGCGCCCGCGGTGAAGCAACGCCCCCCCGACCACTTGCACGTCGTAGTGTCGCAGCGTGGTCGTGCGCACGCTGGCTTCCCGCACGGCGGCAAAAACGCGAAGCTGGACTTCGGCCATTAGTTCTTCTTCCAGCTTTAGCAAACGTCGATGAGCGTGGTCAACTTCAACTTCCAATCGCCGGCGATCATCATCAAAGGCTGCTGCCGCGTCTTGTTGCAGGCGCGCCAATTCTTCTTTTGCCTCCTGCGTTTCAGCGGTAATGTACGCTTTGAACTCCTGTATCATTTGCCGCAGTTCGGCGTCACTCATCGCCTGCATCTCTGTTTCCAGGGCGTTAACATCTTCCACTACTGGCATCAGCCGTTTAATTTCTTGCTTTTGTGATTTTCCGGTTATAATTTTAGACAGACTTTTGAACATATCTTTGCGTCCTTTTATTGGTGAACATTGCGTACCAGAATGTAAGGGGGCGAGGAAGAACCTCGCGTTTTGCGCCTTACATGGTGTTACACTACGCCTTACCATTATAGCATGGACGGAAACGCTTTCCAAAGCTATCAGGAGTATTCTATGACCCAACCAAAACAACGTGCCCCCAGGAATAAGACCATCACTTTAACTGAGGCTGAGCGAGTAATGTTTCGACGGCGGTTGTTGCACCTTTCTGGCCGAGCCACGCTGGCCACTGTGCGTAATCGCACTGTTTGCCAAAATGCGTTTGCCGTACTCAACTGGCTGCCGCCGCAATCGGTTGACCTGCTCTTTGCCGACCCACCGTACAATTTAACCAAATCTTTTAATGGACGAACATTCTCGCAAGTGTCACTGGCAGACTATGAAGCGTGGCTTGACAGTTGGGTGAGCAAGTTGCCGCGCCTGCTCAAACCAACGGCAGCGGTGTACATTTGCGGTGATTGGCGCTCTTCGGCGGCGATACATCGGGTGGCAGCACGCTATTTTGTGGTGCGGAATCGAATAACGTGGGAGCGAGAGAAGGGACGCGGGGCGAAAACGAACTGGAAAAACAGTGCAGAAGATATTTGGTTTTGCACGGTGTCCGATGATTACGTTTTTAATGTGGATGCAGTGAAGCTCAAACGGCGGGTTATTGCTCCGTACACCCACATCGACGGTGCACCGAAGGACTGGACGGTGAGTGAAGCAGGGCGTTTCCGATTGACGCATCCTTCCAACGTGTGGACAGACCTGACCGTGCCGTTCTGGTCGATGCCGGAAAACACCGACCATCCCACGCAAAAGCCGGAAAAGTTGCTGGCAAAAATCATTCTGGCCAGCTCCAACACCGGGGATGTGGTGCTAGACCCCTTCGCCGGGGTGGGCACAACTGCCGTGGTGGCGAAAAAACTCAACCGACAATACATCAGTGTGGAAATTGACGAAACGTATTGTCTGCTGGCGGAAAAACGGCTGGCGCTGGCAGAAGCCGACCGTCGCATTCAGGGCTATGTGGAGGGGGTGTTTTGGGAGCGAAACGCGAATGTAAGGCGTGAGTAGTGATGCGCGGGAGTGAAGCCCTCGCACTTTCTCATCCCTCACCTTTCGTTTGCCCCAGCATTGCCAATGCTATGTCTGCCACTGTATCCGCCGCTAACCCCCGCACACAGTAATGCGCCGGTACGGCGGCGACGGGATAATCCAGGTGGTTGCAGGGAATGCACGGCAACCCACTGGTGATGACTCGATGGCGCGCCGGGTTGCCCCACGGCCCAAATTTCACCACGTCGACGGGGCCGTACAAATTAAGTGTGGGCGCGCCGACCGCCGCCGCCAGTTTTAGCGGTCCCGTGTCTGGCCCGATGACCAGCGCTGCGTGTGCCATCAGCGCGGCCAATTGCGACAGGTTGGTTTTGCCCGCTGCCAGCACAACCGGCACAGTGGTTCGGTTGGCAATGGCGCGACACAGGTCCACTTCGGCGGGGCTGCCGCTAAGAACCACCTGTGCCGCGCGCTGCTTCGCCAGCGCATCAATCAGTTGTGCCCAGGCTGCGGCGCGCCATAGTTTCACCGCCGCTCCCGCGCCGGGATGGATCACCACCAGCGGTTGGGCAAGGGAGGGGTATTCGCGTAGCCAGTTTTCTGCCCAATATTTTTCCTCATCCGAGACAAAAAATTCCAGGGGACCAATTGCAGTGGAAGAAATAACCGGAGCGGCGTTGCCGGTAATGGCAAAGTGAGCCAGCCGCCAATTTTGCGCCGCTTCGTGTCGTTGGTCGATATAGGGCAGGGCGTGGGTGAGGAAGGGGCGCATGGCTGGCAGAGCGTACCCCACCCGCCGGGGAATTCCCGCCGCCGCTGCTAGCCACGCTCCCCACCAGTGGTCAAATCGAAAGATGATCGTTTGCTCAAATTGGCGGCGACGCAACCCGCGTGCCTGTTCCAGCAAGTAGTGGTACGGTTGCCAGGGCGACGGTTTGGGACGGCGGGTGAAGCCGGGAAAATCACAGGTGAGAATTTCGTCCACGTGCGGATTATGCCGCACCATTGGCGCACCCCAGGGGCC
>CAYPUV010000023.1:0-26542 GCA_964413895.1 uncultured Anaerolineaceae bacterium | reverse complement strand
AATCTCCTTATCTCTGTGAGACCTCTGTGAAACTCTGTGTTACAACTTGCTTGCTAAATAGTTACGATCATTATATCAGAAAAACAAGGTGTTGTGCATAAAAAATCCGTAAAAAAATGTGTGGATTTTCAGTATTTATAACAAGCGTTGTGTGTATTCGTTACAAAAATTTAAGGTGAAACTATTTTTAAAGAGAGGCAGACTATGCGCAGTGACATTATCAAAAAAGGGTTTGAACGCGCCCCCCACCGCAGTTTACTGCGGGCAACAGGTGTCATCCAAAACGAAGATGATTGGAAGAAGCCATTCATCGCCATTGCCAACAGCTATATCGACATTATTCCCGGTCATGTCCATCTGAATGAATTTGGCGAAGTTGTCCGTCAGGCGGTACGCGATGCGGGCGGCGTGCCGTTTATGTTCAACACCATCGGCGTGGATGATGGCATTGCAATGGGACATTTTGGGATGAAATATTCCCTGCCCAGCCGCGAAATCATCGCCGATTCGGTGGAAACGATGGTGGCTGCCCATCAATTCGATGGTCTCATCTGTATTCCCAACTGCGATAAAATTGTGCCCGGTATGATGATGGCGGCGATGCGGTTGAACATCCCCACTATTTTTATCAGTGGCGGACCGATGAAAGCCGGTGTGCTGGAAACCGGCGAAGTGGTTGATCTCATCAGCGTGTTTGAGGGCGTGGGCGCGTACCAGCGCGGCACAATTAACGATGACCAGTTGCTGGCGCTGGAAATGAACGGGTGTCCCACTTGCGGCTCATGCTCGGGGATGTTCACCGCAAACAGTATGAATTGTCTCACCGAGGCATTGGGGCTGGGTTTGCCCGGCAATGGCACCATTTTGGCGGTTGACCCCCGCCGCGAAGAACTGGCGAAAGCGGCCGGTCGCCAAATTATCACCCTGATTGAAAAAGACATCAAACCGCTGGACATTATCACCGAAGATGCGATTGACAATGCTCTGGCACTAGATATGGCGATGGGCGGCAGCACCAACACCGTGCTACATACGCTTGCCGTCGCGCAGGAAGCAGGCGTAGAGTATCCGCTGCAACGGCTGAACGAACTGTCGCAGCGCGTGCCAAACTTGTGCAAAGTTAGCCCATCATCGCAATATCATTTGGAAGACGTTGACCGCGCGGGGGGCATCAGTGCCATTTTGCACGAGTTGAGCAAGAAACCAGGTGTGCTGCATCTTGACCAACTGACCGTCACCGGCAAAACGCTGGGCGAAGTGATTGCTGCCCAGACCACGCAGAACGCGGAAGTCATCCGTCCGTTAGGGAATGCGTACAGCCAAACGGGCGGCTTGAGCATCTTGTTCGGCAATCTGGCACCGCATGGCAGTGTGGTGAAAACGGCAGGTGTTCTGCCACAAATGTTGCGTCACCGGGGACCCGCCAAAGTGTACAACAGCCACGATGAAGCCAATGCGGGTATTCTCTCTGGCGATGTGAAAGCGGGCGATGTGGTGGTCATTCGCTATGAAGGTCCGAAAGGCGGACCTGGCATGCAGGAAATGCTCGCGCCGACCAGCAATATCATGGGGATGGGTCTGGGCGATAGCGTGGCGCTCATCACCGATGGGCGGTTCAGTGGCGGCACGCGCGGCGCATGCATCGGGCACGTCAGCCCAGAAGCGGCAGAAGGGGGAACCATCGCTTTGGTGGAAGATGGCGATATGATTGAAATTGACATTCCCGATGGGACGATTGAATTGCTGGTGGATGCGGAAGAATTAGCGCGGCGGCGCGAGGCGTGGCAGGGACCGCCGGAACGTTATTTGACGGGGTGGCTCAAACGATACGCCAAAATGGCAACCAGCGCCGACAAAGGCGCGGTGTTGGAGATTTAAGGGAATCAAACGGGGGCGGCTCGTGGAGTCACCCCCGTTGTGAAGTAGTGAATATGTTTAGGTGGTTTGGCAACCTGGGTAATTAGATGCCCAGAAGCGCAAAAATTTCATTCCTTTTTTCTTCATTTCCCAAAATATCTTCCACTGTGAACCAGTAGTTAACGGTTTTCTGATTCGTTTGCAAATCAATAACTGATTGTGATGTCATTGAAACTTCTTGCAATATCAAAATTGTTACCGATTCAGGGTTTTCTTCTTTAGACCGACTCAAACTTTTAATGGCGGCTCCTACTCGTTCCAAAACACCGGCTGTATCAATTCCACCTTTTACTTCAATGGCAGCCACAATTGTGTTATCCTGATAGAATCCAATATCCGGCTCATCGGCAAACACCACAGTTCGGTTATCGTTTAACATAATATGTGTTTCATTGTCAATGTCCTGGGTTATCAAACCGCTTTCGCGTAACCTGCGACGGACGATACCCTGAATTACAATCTCCATTTTGCGCCCTTTGGTGTTTTGCCACGAACCTTGCGCCTGCGAACCCGCTGCCATCCCCCGCCAGAGGTCAAATTCACGAACATCAATTTTTTCATCCGCTTCAACCAGCTTGCTTATGATTCTGTTAAGGCGCTGAACGATTATCTCAGCAGTTCCATACTCTGGTAACTGCCCTTTCTCGTAGCGAGTAGTAGACAAACCAACCTGGTTCATAGATTTCTGCGATACCATCGCCAACATTCTGTAATAGCCAGTTGAACGCGAAACGTTCATCAATACACCTGGGTGAGCAAAGACGGTGATGGGCTTGACCCCTCGATGAATAATTTTATTCCAGGCTTTATCAGAAATTTCAAGGCGGTTTCGATCCCAATTCAGGTTTTCACCTTTAATTTTATCTATCTGTTGAGCAATTTCCATTAACTCCCATTCGTGGAGTTTTTGATGAAAGAACTCACTTTTCGCCAATTGGTCAATAGACCAACTCCGCTTCTTGCTGATTGTCATAATTTTTTCCAGATGGTAATGCTTTTGCGGAGAGCCTCGCGGCCAAATTTACCCATTTGTTGACTACTATTACCTTTACGTTGCGGTAAAACATAAATTTTGTAAGGCGTAAACCCGACTTGTTCGGCTAAATTTGTACTCAATGTATCAACAGGGATTATTTCACCGGCATATCTAACATTATCATTGACAAATACAACCCCAGCCCCCTGACGGCAAACGCGATACAACTCGGCAAATACAAAAGTTAATTCGGTGAAGTACTGGTCAATCATAGTTAAAATACCTCGATTATTCACCTCACCCCGCGTGTTTCGGATGGTTAAAGCACTGTTTATCTCAGCAAGTGCTTTGTTTTTTTGGGCAACAGCCAGAATCTGTTGGAATCGCTGATGTTGTCCTATTGACCGGTAATATATTTCTAACTCACTTTCTTTCGGCTTATTTTCTACTGTGCAAGAAAGTTGACTCTGGCGCAAATTAAAAATCTCCTCACCCACCCCCAAATAAGCCAATTCCAAAGCATAGGTACGGGTATAGTCATATCTATTAGCATAGGGTGGAGAAGTAATGACCGCAGAAAATTCATTTGCAGGGAGAGTAGGCAGGGTATAAAGTGTGTTACCTGCAATCAGTCTTTGATGGCTAAGTAAAGGGTAATCACGTTGCAATTTAACAATATCAAAAATAATTCTATTTAATTTCTCTAGAAAGGTCTTTTTAACATTGGGCAAAATACCTTTGTGTATCCCCCGAATCGGCTTTTTTCCTTGAGCAAGGCGTTTCTCATTATTGTTACGAATTTTACCAGCCCGACTATCCCACCGAAGATATTGACCATCTTTGCGGGTATAACTTACATCTTCCAAAAGACTCATTAAAATCAAGTGGCATAAGGCTTTTGTGTTTTGGCTAACTTCTAATGTCTCAACCCATTGGGTATAAGCCATTAAATCTTTCTCGGTTTGCGGGGGGAATGCAGTTTCAGTAATTGTCAAGTGCGGAAATTTGCGGTTTGTTTCTGGTGGAGTGGTTTGTTCTATCAAACCGCGTATATATCGCAACTCGTCCAAATCATAGTCAAAAGCCTTTGATTTTGCTTCCCATGCTAAATGACAATGAGGCAAGAGTTCAATGCCAACTGCGTTAATACCAAGCATTTTAGATGTCAATAACGTGGTGGCCGAACCGGCAAAAGGATCAAGAATATTATCGCCAGATTCAATATCTAGTTCTTCCAATAAAAGTTCAACCAGACTAGACGAAAAACCTTCCCGATATTTCATCCAGTTGTGCAAGACTTCAGTTTTGTTAGATTGGAAACTGACCAGTTGCCGGTTAAATTTATTCGTTTCCTCAAATAAATGGGCATATCTTTCTTCTAGTTCGATCCGAGCATCTCCAGTACAAACCATATTATGAGAGAAGTGATTGCGTATGGGAACTTTATTAGATTTTGCGACTTGGAGAAATGATAATTGTTGCATATTGGAGAACCATCGAAATAATCTAACTCAAGAAAGTAATGCCTGACATAGAAGTCGTGTCTGAACAGATGCTATCATACATCACGATTTCTGTAAAGTTGACCCACCCGCCAGCACCACCGCCCCCCAGAGCGGCGCGTCGTCACCCAGCGCGGCAGAGACAATCTCCACCGGAATTTCTGGCAGCGCGTACCGTCGAGCTGTGTCCAGCACCGTTCGCCACCACAAATTGCCCGCTTTGGTTACGCCGCCCCCCAGAATAACCCGCCGCGGGTTCATTAGCGTGACCGCCCCGCCAATTCCTTGCCCCAAAAACCGCGCCGATTCGGTGAGTACCTGCCGCGCCAGTAAATCTCCCTGCGCAGCAGCTTCGCTGATGTGTTTGGCAGTGATCTTGTGCGTTGCCACCCCAAGCCCTGCCAACAACAACCTCCCGTCGGCGGGATTGGCGTCGATCATTTGGCGCGCACGGTGTGCAATGGCGGCGCCGCTGGCTTCGGCTTCTATGCACCCCCGTTTGCCGCACACGCACGGCATGCCGCCGGGATTGACCACCGTGTGCCCGATTTCTCCCGCCATCCCGTTCGCCCCGTGATAGATTTTGCCGCCGATGATCCAGCCCCCGCCGATACCGGTGCTGACGGTGAGATAGAGCAGTGGGTCAGCTTTTTCCCCCGCGCCGAAGCGATATTCGCCCAGTGCAGCCACGTTGGCATCGTTGTCCACCACCACCGGCACGCCGAATTCGGCCTGCAATTTCTGGCGCAGCGGCGTGTTTTCCCAATGCTTCACGTGATGCGACAAGCGCACGACCCCGCGTTGGGTATCCACCGGGCCACCAAAACTCACGCCGATTGCTGCCGGCTGCCCCGTCTCGGCGATGAGTTCTCGTGCTATGTCCAACATCAAGCGGTACTCGTAGGGGCCGTCGGCGTCTTCAGGGGTGAACACACGCCGATGTGCGCGCCAGGCTTGTTCCCCCTGGCGGGCAATTGCCGCACTGAGTTTGGTCCCGCCAAAATCTAAAGCCAGAATCAAAGGTTGCATCATTGCGTTCTCCATAGTTTTTAGTAATCAGTTTTCAGTAATCGGTTATCAGTTTGGAGAAGATAACGCTCCAAGGAATATGATGCGTGATGCGTGAAAACGCGAGAAAATCACGCATCACGTTTCACGTTTCAGCCGATTACTGACCACTGACCACTGAAAACCATCCGTTACATCATCGGCGGGCGGGTGTCGCCCATCATTGACAGGTAGAGCATGTGGGTGATGATGAGATGTGCGTCTTCAATTTGCGCCATCGAAGTGGTGGGGACGATAACGCTCACTTCTGCCAGTGCTTTCATTTTGCCACCGTCGCGCCCGCCCAGCGCCACTACCGTAACGCCGTTCTCTTTTGCCCATTCCATCGCTTTGATGACGTTGGCGGAGTTGCCGCTGCCACTGAAGCCGATGAGGACATCGCCGGGCTGTGCCAGTGGTTTCAACTGTTCCACAAAAATGCGGCTGTAATCCCAATCGTTGGCAATTGCCATAATGATGGGCATATTGTCGGTGAGGGCAATACATTTTACAGGGGGTTTTCCTTCTTGAAGGGTATTTTTGATGATGTCATTGGCAAAGTGTGATGCGGTTGCGCCACTCCCCCCGTTGCCAACCAGGAAGATGGTGTTGCCATTGGCACGGGCTTTGCTCAATATTTGTACCACACGGTCAATGTCTTCCACCGGCATTTCTTGCATCATAGCGATGACTTCTGCCAGGTAGGTTTTTATCAACTTCATCACTGCCTCCCCGCGATGCTATTCGTTCCCGCTAACCTCGTGTCGCCATTGCTTGATGGTGTTCCACGCTTCTTCTGGGTCTTTGCCCAATACCCACAGCAGGGCATAAATTTGCCCCTGTACATTGGCCAACATAATTTCATCGTAACGGTAATATGCCAGTTGTTCTTTCAATAGATTCAGCATAAAACTAACATCTTGCACTTGCTTCATTGGTCAACCCTCCTGCGCCAAACAGATGCGCTGTTCTGCAGCGAGCGTTTTTGTTTCCAGTTGACAGCGACGAACACCGCCAGCGCGCCAGTTGTATCAATCAACACGTCAAGCGCTTGCCCGTGCCGTCCGGGGACAAATGTCTGGTGATATTCGTCGCTAATAGCGTACCCGAAAGTGAGGGTCAAGGCAAACAATACTAGCCATTGTGTTTTAAGCGGAGTGGTACGCAAGGCGTTACACCACAAAACAAACAAAATGCCGTAGGCGGTGGCGTGGGCCAGCTTTTTGATGAGCAGGTCAAGCCAGCTTTCCGGCAAAACAGGGAGACTGGACTGGCTGGAGAGAAAGAATATCAGTCCCATCCAGCCAAAAACAACAAACCAGGTCAACCAGATTGGCGTGGATCTCTGTAGTTTGGAAAACATAGCTACCGATTATTGCGCGTTGCATTTTTAAAGAAACTCAATACGCAACATGCTTTACGTTGCAGAATAAATTGCTTCCACTTTTTCTACCAGCGATTCCCAACTAAAACGATGGTGTACGTCGCGCACGGCATCTTGTCCAATGATACGCTGAACCGCCCCACTGGAAAGAATAGCAACGACAGCCTGTGCCATTGCCTGGGGATTGCCGGGAGGCACCAGTACGCCCGTTTGCCGATGACGAATGTATTCGCCGTTTTGCCCAACTTTGCTGGCAACCACCGGCACTCCCGCCGAAAGCAGGTCAAGCAGTTTCACCGAGCATTTGGTGCGGTTAATTGGCGTATCATCATAAGGGTACACCGCAACATTCGCTGCGGCAAAATAATGTGGCAGGTCTGCCATTGGTACCCAACCCGTAAAAATGAATCTATTTGCCAGACCTTCGGCCTTGACCATTTGGTGCAGCCGTTTTTCTTCGCCAAAAAAACCCCGGCCAACCACCAACCAGCGCGCCGCAGGCATCTGTTTGTGCACTTCCTTTGCAACTGCCAGTAGAAAATCTAACCCAAACTCAAAAAATCGGGTGTACAATAGGATAATCGGTTGCCCAAACAAATTGTACTGTGCACGCACACGTCCTTCAAAATCGCTTTCGCCGTAAGAATGCCCCGCTGGCTGCACACCAGATCCTTCTGCGGGGGCCACGTCAATTCCAGACGCCACGGCCGCCAATTGTTTCTGCCATACCCAAAACGAGCGCAACACCGTAACCGGCCCTTCCATTGCCCGCACGCCATTGGGCACATAGGCAATCTTTTTCAGCGGAACGCCGAGCGTTTCGGCGTAATATTGCAGGTTCTTGCTGGCAACTGTCAACGCATCGGCGTGGGTGAGGCCCCACGGCTCCTGCCAGGCGAAGAGACGCTTTTGCAGAGGGGGGTACGGCTCAATAGCGTTCCAGGCGCGCTCCCAATCGTCTTCGTCTACGACCAAACGCGCCGCATGACGCCCCAATCGGCGCAAGGTGTGCAGCAATATATGCGTCAGTCCAGCGTATGCTTTTGGCTTGAACAGGTGAACCACATCAGGTTGGTGCTGCAACACCAGCCGCACCAGCGCGGCAGTGAGTGCCAAATGGAAGAAGCCGCCTTTGGCCGCCGGCAGCGAGACGTTGATAACCTGCACCCCATCATCTACCCAGGTTTGGCCTGCATCGTCTGGGCTATCCCAGGGAGGAATAATCAGGGTGACGTGGTGGCCTCGTTTTACCAGCGCGTGCGCCATTGGCAGGGCGCGTTCGCGCATCGTACTTTTAACCTTCAACCCAAACGGGCCAACCATCACCACTTTCATAGCTATTGTCCCTGATATTTGGCCACATTTTTCTGATGTTCCTCGTAAGTTTCGGCAAACACGTGTTTTCCATCACCGTAGGCCACAAAGAATAGGTAATTGGTACTTGCCGGTTGCAACACCGCCATAATAGAATCAATGCCGGGATTGGCAATTGGGCCGGGCGGCAACCCCGGATGCAGGTACGTATTGTACGGGGAATCGACGGCTGAATATTCCTCGAGCGTGACCGGCGTTTTCCACCATTGCCTGCTATCGGGCTGATAGCCCATTGCGTATTGCACGGTGGGGTCGGCTTGCAGGTACATTCCCTGCTGCAAGCGATTAAGGTACACACTGGCAATAATGGGGCGTTCTTCTGCAAGCACGGCTTCGCGCTCAACAATGGAAGCAATGGTGAGCACGTTATAAAAAGATAATCCCTGCTGTGAGGCCAGGTCGATGGCGTTGGCCGGTAACTTGCTGGCAAGATTATCGAGCATACGTTGGATCAGGTCTTCTGGCGTGGCGTTTTGGGGCAACCGGTACGTGTCCGGGAACAAATAGCCTTCGTAAGATTCTCCGGCAGGCCTATCGAACAGGATATTGTGCTCTACAATTGTGCCACCGCGCACAGCCACCAAAAATGCACTGCCATCCATCACCCCCTCGTTGGTGAGCATTTCGGCAATTTGCTCTGCCCGCCAGCCCTCAGGAATGGTGACCACCACTTCCTTGGTTGTTGCTTTTTGCAACGCCTGTCCCACTTCCTTCATATTCATATTCCGGCGCAAAACGTAGTCGCCAGCTTCGATGGATGAATCTAAATTATTGTAGCGCAAAAACTGCCGAAATAATTGCGCATCACTCACCAACCCCATTTCTTGCAACCGACCGGCAACGTCCAATGCAGATTCCCCCGGCTCGATGGTGAAGGGAACTTCCGTGGGGTCATTGGAAATGGGGGTATTGATGTCATTGGCGCGGGCCTGCAATATCATATAAACGGCGAACTCTTCGGGGTCGGTGGGAGCATGTCCCACCGAAGGCCCCCCCTCAGCGAGGGTGATGCTGGCTCCAGCGGCATTGTTGCGCAGGAAAATGAACCCCACGCCCACAACAACAGCAATCGCCGTCAGTCCCAACATAAAAATGATGAATTTTAAAATATAGCGAATGATGCTCATAAAGTAGTCCTGTTGCGCAAGTCTACTGAAAATGCGTGTTCCCATCCAAATAGTTCTGCAAAATCACCGCTGCTGCCGCCGCGTCTATAGGGATTTTCCCCGTTTTCCCCGCCTCGCGCAAATATTCCTCCGCGTCTACGGTGGAGTAGGTTTCATCCACCATTTTGATGGGGATATTGAGTTGTTCTGCCAGCGCGGCGCGGTGTTTCAACACCCGTTTTGCCTGCGACCCAATGGGGTGTTCGGGGTCAAAAGTGGTGGGCAGCCCCATCACCAGCAGTTCCGCGCCGGTTTCGGTCACCAGCGCGGCGATTTTGGCATAAGTATCGGCGTTGCTTTTGCGTTGGATCACACTGTGCGGCGCGGCGAAAAATCCTGCTGAAAAAGCGACGCCGATGCGTTTTTCTCCCCAATCTAAGGCTAAAATACGGGTCACTGTTCTTCTCCAAAAATCAGGGGAGACACGTCTTTCACCGTTACATGAATCCGAAACGGGAATGCCGGCAATCGCCCCACCCAATTAGGCGAAACATCGATGCCCGGCACAGACACAATCGGCAAATTTTGGCTGAGCCACGCCTGCGCTCGACCGATGGGCTGAAAGATGATGGCCCGTTTCACCACATTTTCATCAATTTTAGACACAACCAACCCTTCTGCAACCACTGGGAAGGTTACAGCCCGATTGTCCACCGCTTCTGTGCCGCCGGCGGTGAAGCGCAGTCCCTTGGGCAGCAGCGTTTTTCCCTCCGGCACCTGATTGAGCAGGGTTAAATAGGCAAGCTGATTAGCGTTGTAATCTGCCACGGCTGTGCCCCGCACAACAGCGTGCATCTCTGCACCCAGTTCTTCTGCCACGTCGCCGGAGAATTTGTCGTAGGTTAGATCTAGTTCAATCACCTGCAAGGATTCTGGAGGGATGTACTCCTGGTCATCCAACCCCGCCTGCATTTCCTCGTACCCTTTTTGTTGAATGAGTTGGCGTAGTTTGGAATGTACCCGCGCCTTATCATCTTCTGTCACCACACCAGCCTGACGCACCGAGCCACCCGTGGTGGGAGCGTCGTTAACTACCCGCACCAGCAACCCCAAGGAAGGGTTAGCAAAGTGGTTAATTTGCCCGGCGGGGACATTCCCACTGGGACCCGGCTCTACAGCAATGACGGTGGTGGAGGTGGTTGCACCGGTTCCGGCGGGAACGGTAGCCGTTTGGGTAGTGATAAAATCTATGGACACGCCGGAGGAAGTGCGCACGGTGCTACTGACGGGCACAACCTGTTCATCTTGCGTGCGATTAAAGATGATGACTGTGCCGGTGGCGTAATCGGCGGGCGCGTTTTCAGTGTCGATGGTATTGACGGTAGTGGAAAGCGTCAGCTCAACCTGCACGGGACGCGCCGGAATGATGTTTTTTTCTGGGTCAATCCCTGTCACCGACGGGTCAGGGTCAGCGGTGAGCGTCACTTCGGTGGAGATTTTTTCTACCTGGGGCACAAGCGTTACCGTGGCAGCAGGAGCCAACACCAACACCAACACCGTCAGTGCCAACGCCAGAAGTGCCGCCAGCGTCAAAGCAACAAGCTGCTGCAAACATCCAACGCGATCACTCCCCACCACCACAATCAACCGCTTATTTTTTACGTGCATGCGTGGTGGGGTTGGCCCTGTCTCTACCAGCGTTAGTTGGGGCGGCATCGTTTTTTCCGGTGCGGTTTTAGGGGCCTCGGCAGCAATAAATCCCCGCCGACGCGCAATCCATTCGGCGGCAAACGTTTTGATCCCCGCCTGTTTGGCGGCGTCGCGGGTACGCGCATCTTGAGTGACCAGCGCCAAATCAATGTTCAGGGTGTCGGCGGCGCGTGCCAGTACCTTTTGCCGCACAACGCTGCGCAAAGCTTTGTTCTGACGAGGCACAACCATCAAAACGCGGCGAGCTTCTGCCCACTCTAGCCGGTGTTTGATAGAAGTAATATCGTCATCGGGAGCTAGTTGAATGATTTGTTCCATTGAGCAAATTAGCTTTCAGCTAATGACTTTCAACGTGACTTCTCGCTTATAAATATTGCACAAAACGATTGTGTTCATCCACGAGAATCATTTTGGGTTGCACAGGGTGGTCGGCAATTTCAAAACCGATGATGATGATTTCTTCGCCTTCTTTAATCAGGTGTGCTGCGGCACCGTTCATACCGATGATGCCGGAACCGCGTTCACCGGCGATGGTGTATGTTTCCAACCGGGCGCCAGAGGTGTTGCTTACCACCAATACTTTTTCACCGGGCCAGAAGCCCACCATATCCATCAAATCCTGATCAATCGTAATGCTGCCGACGTAACTCACATCGGCCTGGGTTACAGTTGCTTTGTGAATTTTTGAGCGCAGAACTTCACGCATTGTTGTACCTCTACTATAAATTTGTGTTTAAAATGAGTGCCTGTATCCCTGCCCCTACTTGCAGAAAAAAGGGATTACAAGAGAGACCCAAGCACTAAATAACCTTTGCCAAACTCAATACCGGGGCAAACAAAATGCCTTTCAGCCCCGTAGGATGATTATCATAACCGGGCAGCGCAGTTTCGCCAAGATTGGCAACTTCCGGCGAGCGCGCGAAACTGAAGCCAGCCTCTCTAAATGTGTATAATAGCATATTTTTTAAGCCGGGCAATACTGCGCTGCCACCAAGAAAAAAGAGATGACCGGGCAGCAACGGTGTTTCGTTGGCGAAGAAGAGCCGCTGAATGGCAGCGACAGCCTCGTCTGCCCAGCGTTGGAAGGGAACGGTGAGGCTGCGGCGCACTAATGCTGCATCGGCCTCAGACAGGGCATTGGCGCTGAAAGCAATCTTCAACGCCTCACCGTCGGCGGGACTGCATTTGAAGGCGGTACACAGACTGCGGGTAAAGAACTCCCCACCGAACAGCACCCGCTCGGCAGCAACAATGGCATCATTGCGCAGCCGCAAACAATCGGTACCGCTTGCGCCCACATCCAGTACCAGCGCGTTTCTGGCGGGAACAATCATTGCGGCAGATTGGGGAGCGGGCACAAGCTGGTAAATCTCCAGCTCCAGTCGATCTGCCAATCGTTCAATCCCCCGCAAAATAGCAGCCTGGTACGTAACCCCAAAAGCCGACAACGCCAACTGCCGGCCCGACAACCCCACCGGCTCATGCACTAAATGCCCATCAAGCCGCAGTTCGGCAGGGGTGACGGTTTGCGGCTGCCAGTCCAAGCCAACATCGGGGAGTGCCGCCAATCCCGTTTTGGCCTGTCGAATGACCAGCTCCCAAAGGGCGTCCAATTCTTTTTGGGTGATGGGGGTATTGAAGCGAGCGCGTCGCTGGGTGACGGTGAATAGCCGGCCCATTAACGACCGGTTGGGGAGCAGAAACAGCGCGTGGTCAGGGATAATTTTGCGCCCGGCGACAGCTTCGGTGGCGTCCTCGGCAGCTTGCAGCGCCTCGTTGATGTCGCTGGCCAGTGCTGCCGCTTGTGCTCGTCCCCCGGCCACATCCCGCCCATCCGCGGAAACCAGACTATGCCCCAAAACAGTAATTCGCCCCTGTTCCACCGCTGCCACTATAATTTTAATGGTGTCCGCGCCGAGGTCAATCAAGCTAAAATGAGTGGGGGGGAGAGTGGACGCCGGTTTTGTGAGACGTGGAAATTGTATGTTTTGAATCTTCACAGTTTGACCCGAAACGTAAAACGCAATGTGTGAAATATGAGGATTTCAACCGAAGAACCATCACACACCACGCATCATACATCATATGATTATTTTATTGATTTTGCGACCAGGTTTTCAACCGTCGCCAGCGCTTCGGGCAACTTGGCGGCGTTTTTGCCCCCCGCCTGGGCCATTGTGGGGCGTCCGCCACCACCACCGCCGACAATCTGCGCCACGGCTTTTACCAGTTTTCCGGCGTGTAATCCGCGCTGCACCAAATCATCGGTAACAATGGCGATGAGGCTGGGTTTGTTGTTCAACACGGCCCCCAGCACAATCACGCCGCTGCCAAGCTTGTCGCGGAACCAATCACCCATTTCGCGCAGCAAGGCGCTATCATCAACGGTTACTTGCGCTGCCAACACAGAGACGCCAGCGACATTTTTAACCTTCCCCAATATTTGTTCAAAATCGGCGCGGGCCAGTTTGCGTTTCAGTGTTTTAATTTCCTTTTCATGATCGTGCAAATAGGTTAGCAGCGCTTCGATTCGGGCGGCGACTTCGGTTGGTTTTACACCAAGACGGGCAGCAGCGCGCCCCAATTCGGCACGCTGTGCCTGAATGTGCGCCTGTGCTACAGGACCGGTGACGGCTTCAATGCGGCGCACACCCGCAGCCACGCTCCCTTCGCTGGTGATGACAAATGCGCCAATTTGCCCGGTGTTCGCCACGTGCGTGCCACCGCACAATTCCCGGCTCACATTTCCATCCACGGTGATGACCCGCACAGTATCGCCGTATTTTTCCCCGAAGAGCGCCATTGCCCCGGAGGCAACCGCATCTTTATACTTTTTAAAGCTGATATTCACATCATAGCCAGCTAGAATATCCTGATTAACGCCGGCCTCCACCGCCTGGAGTTCTTCCGCAGTCATCGGGTCAGGATGGCTAAAATCAAACCGCAGGCGGTCGGGCGCTACCAGCGACCCCGCCTGCGCCACGTGCGTGCCCAGCACGCGCTGCAACTGCGCTTGCAGCAGGTGGGTGGCGGTGTGGTTGCGCATAATATTCAACCGGCGTTCAGCGTCCACCTCCGCCGAGACGGTATCGCCCCGACGGGCTGTGCCCCGGACAATCTGGCCGTAATGCACCACCAATCCACTAACGGGCTTGCGGGTATCGGTGATGGTCATTTGCCAGCCGTCGCCTTCAATGAGTCCGGTGTCACTGATTTGTCCGCCGGATTCCGCGTAAAAGGGCGTATTTGCCAGCACTATTTCTACTTCGTTTCCCGCACCCGCAGCATCCACCCGGTTGCCGTCGCGCAAAATCGCCAACACGGTCGTTTCGCTGTGCGTGCCCTGGTAGGGGTCGTGGACGGGTTCCACGCCGGCGGCTTTCAGATCGTCCAGCAGGTGGGCATAAATGGAAAGGGTGGCTTCATCAATTTTTTTAAAGGAACCGCTGCCAGAAATCTCACTGTGCCGCTGCATTGCCTGCTGGAAACCGGCTTCATCTACGGTAAAACCGTATTCCTCAGCAGCGATGTCGCGGGTGAGGTGGAAGGGAAAGCCGTAGGTGGCGTGCAACTTAAAAACTTCATCACCGGGGATTTGCGTTTTGCCCTCCGTCTTGAGCTTTTTCACCAGCTCTTTGAGCAGATCAAGTCCGTGGGCAAAGGTTTTCAAAAAGCGCTCTTCTTCCTGCTGAATAACGTTGAGGATGAATTGCTTGCGCACAACCAGTTCGGTGTAATGCCCGCCCATTTCCTTAATGACGGTTTCGGCAATTTTTGCCAGGAAGGGACCCGTGAAACCGACGATGCGCCCGTAGCGCGCGGCGCGGCGCAAAATAAGCCGCAACACGTACTCTCGGCCTTCGTTGCCAGGCATCACGCCATCGCCAATCATAAAGGTGATGGCGCGTCCGTGGTCGGCGATGACGCGGTAGGCGATGTAATTTTTGGCAGCTTCCTCATCGGTGTGGTCCAGTAGCTGTTGTGTGCGAGCCATAATGGGGGTAAAGAGGTCGGTTTCATAGTTGGCGTGCTTATTTTGAATGATCGAAACAATGCGCTCCAGCCCCATGCCGGTGTCCACGCCGGGAGCAGGCAGGGGGGCGCGGTTGCCACTTTCGTCTTGATTAAATTGCATAAAAACCAGATTCCAAATTTCAAGCCAGCGGTCACAACCGTTATCTAGCAGGACGGAGCAGTTGGGGTCGCCGCAGGTGCAGGCGTCTGCGCCCCAGTCATAGTGGATCTCACTGGTGGGGCCGCAGGGGCCGACATCTGCCATCTGCCAGAAGTTGGTTTTATCGCCCATACGATACACGCGATTGGGGTCAATGCCCATTTCCTGCGTCCAGATATTGTAGGCTTCATCATCGTCGGTGTGGACGGTGTAATAAAGGCGGTCGGGATCGAGCTTGTATTCATTCACCAGCAGGTCGTAGGCGTAGCGAATAGCATCGCGTTTGAAATAATCGCCCAGCGAGAAATTCCCCAGCATCTCAAAGAAGGTGTGGTGTCGCGGTGACGGGCCAACGTTTTCCAGATCGTTGTGTTTGCCGGCAACGCGCATACATTTTTGGGAAGTGGTGGCACGCTTGTAGTCTCGTTTTTCCAATCCCAAAAAGGCATCTTTAAATTGCACCATCCCCGCGTTGGTGAAGAGTAGGGTGGGGTCGTTGCCGGGGATGAGCGACGAGCTGGCAACAATGGTGTGTCCATGTTTTTCAAAATACTCCAGAAACTTCTGGCGAATTTCTGCGCTGGTCAATGGTTTGGTCATCGGTTAATCCTCTGTGATGGTTTCGAGTCGAGATTGGCGGGTGAAGTTCCAATCAAGGCGTAATTTTAATATGAATGAGGTAAGAGTGCAAACACTGCATAACATGGACACAGGGTGAACGCATTTAGATGCGTTCGCCCTGCAAATGGAAACGGCACGGCTGTTGCAAAGTCAGATTAAGATGGAAACGGCATCTTGCTTGAAAACTTCTTTCGGGTTACAATCTCTTGGCACTGCAGCCCACCAATTTTGGCGGGCAGTTTTTTTGTGATTACCAGCCCTTGTTGGGCTGTGACACTATTCAAGGACTAAATTAATGCTACAACCCCGAAACACTATTCGTAATATTGCCATCATCGCCCATGTAGATCACGGCAAAACCACGTTGGTCGATGGTATCCTGAAACAAACCAACGTTTTTCGGCGCAACCAACAAGTCACTGAGCGGATATTGGATTCAAACGAGTTGGAACGCGAGCGTGGCATCACCATTCTGGCGAAAAATACCGGGGTGCGCTACAAAGACACGATCATCAATATTGTTGACACACCCGGCCACGCCGATTTTGGCGGCGAGGTGGAGCGGGTGATGAATATGGTAGACGGCGTGCTGTTGCTGGTCGATGCAGTGGAAGGCCCCATGCCCCAAACGCGATTCGTGCTGCGCCAGGCCCTTGAAAAAGGACACAAGGCGATTGTGGTGGTGAACAAAATCGACCGTCCCGCTTCGCGCCCCGATTACGCCGTGAACGCTACTTTTGATTTGTTTGTGGAACTGGGCGCCACCGATGAACAGGCCGATTTTCCGGTGATTTACACTGCTGCATTGGAAGGCAAAGCCGGATACGCCCCCGACGCGCTGGAACCCAACCTGTACCCGCTGCTAGATACCATTTTGGAACATATTCCCGCGCCAGTGGTAGACCTCGATGCGCCGCCCCGATTATTGATTACCAACCAGGAATACAGCCGTTATGTGGGCAAAATTGCCATTGGACGGTTGAGCAGTGGCGCATTCAAAACTGGCCAGCCGGTGGTACATATCAACACCAATGGCGACGTGACTCCCGCCAAAATTGGGCAGGTATTTGTGTTTCGCAACCTGCGCCGTGAAGAACGGGATGAAGTTCACGCCGGAAATATTGTGGCGGTATCCGGCGTGCCCGATATTGGCATTGGCGACACCATCGCCGACCCCACCGACCCGCGCCCTCTGCCACCAATCAAGGTGGAAGAACCAACCGTCCGCATGACCTTCAGTGTCAATGATAGCCCTTTTGCCGGGCGAGAGGGACAGTTTGTGACCAGCCGTCAGTTGCGGGAACGCCTGTGGCACGAGTTGGAAAACAATGTTGCCCTGCAAGTGGAAGAAACCGACAGCGCCGACAGCTTCGCTGTATCTGGTCGAGGTGAGCTGCACCTGGCTATTTTAATTGAAACGATGCGTCGGGAGGGATACGAGTTTTCGGTGAGCCGCCCAGAAGTCATTAATAAGGAAGAGGCAGGCAGAAAACTGGAGCCAATTGAACACGTTTTTCTGGAAGTGGCGGGAGAATTTGTGGGTACTGTCACCGAAATGATGGGGCAGCGACGTGGTCAAATGCTCGATTTGCGCTACGGCGAAGACAGCACCGTTTACGCCGAGTATCTTGTTCCCACGCGCGGCATGCTTGGGTTCCAGCAGCCGTTTTTGGTTGCCACGCGCGGCACCGGCATTGTCCACACCTTGTTCCACGACTTTGAACCGTTTCAGGGCGAAATTTCCACCCATACCCACGGCTCGATGGTGGCGCTGGAAGCAGGAACCGTGACCGCGTATGCGCTGACCAACTTACAGCAGCGCGGCACACTCTTTGTCCGCCCTGGCGATGAGGTGTACGGCGGACAGATTGTGGGACAAAACCAACGCGACACCGAAATGGTGGTGAATGTCTGTAAAGCCAAACATTTAACCAATGTGCGAAAATCATTCTCCGACATTACCGTCGGTTTAACGCCATCGCGCATCATGTCGCTGGATGAGTGTATTGAATATTTGGAAGCGGACGAATTACTGGAAGTGACACCACAGTCGCTGCGGCTACGCAAAAGAACCCTCAATCACGACCGGCGGATTAGAGCAGCGAAAAAAGAGTGATTAACTATCCCCCAGCCATTAGCCACGCACAACGCGATAGGCCGCAGTGCGTGGTGCGCCATTCGCCGTTCATTCTTAAAATTGACCGTCTCCGCACTCCCAATTATAATTCATTCACTCATCAAAACTCACCAAATTTTAGGTTTCAAAGTGGCAAAGCCTATGTGGAAACAATATTACACCCCCAACACCCTGCAAGAAGTACTCAAACTTTTAGAGCAGTACCAATCCACAGCGCGGCTAATCGCCGGCGGCACCGATCTGACCATTGAAATTGAGCGTGGCGTGCGTCACCCAGAGGTTGCCATCGATATAAGCCGGGTGCAAGGATTCGATTCCATCACCCTGGATGAAAACGACTGCATCAACATTGGGCCTGGCGTTACCCATAATCAGGTTGCGGCCTCCGAGCTGTGCCGCGAGCGTGCCTTTCCACTGGTGCGAGCTTGCTGGCAGGTGGGGTCGCCGCAAATTAGAAACCGGGGCACCGTGGCCGGGAATCTGGTCACAGCCTCGCCTGCCAACGACACCATTGCTCCCCTGCGCGCGTTGGATGCCAGCGTAATCCTGGCCAGCGTCAACGGGGAGCGCACCGTTGCCTTAGCCGATTTCTTCTGGGGCGTGCGAAAAACCGCCCTGGCCCCCAACGAGATGGTCATTGGCATAAAATTTCCGGCGCTGCGGGCAAATCAGATTGGCACATTTGAAAAACTGGGCTTGCGCCGCGCCCAGGCCATTTCGGTGGTGAATGTGGCCGCCGTATTGACGTTCGATGGCGACGTTGTTTCCGCGGCACGAATTGCCCTGGGGAGCGTGGCTCCCACCATTGTGCGCGCCACCGCAGCGGAAGCGGCACTGATAGGCCGTCCGCTGACAGATGAAGCCATTGCCGGGGCCGCCAAACTGGCCCGCCAATCGGCAAACCCCATCAGCGACGTGCGCGGGAGCGCCAAATACCGCCGGTACGCTGTAGAAGTGTACACCCGTCGCGCGCTCACAGCGCTGCGAAAGGGAGAAGAACGCGACCTGCTGCCGCCCAAACCGATTATGCTGTGGGGAGACACTGATGGGCACTTCCCCAGCCGAGAGATGGATGTGCTGAATCACCGTACCGATGGCGACGAAGCCATTGTCACCATTGTGAACGGCGAGCCAAAGGTTGTGCGCCACGCCAATCACAAAACACTGCTCAGAATGTTGCGTGAAGATTTGCACCTCATTGGAACAAAAGAAGGGTGCGGCGAAGGGGAATGCGGGGCGTGTACCGTTTTTCTGGACGGCATCGCCGTGTTGAGTTGTCTGGTCCCCGCCGTTAGAGCACACCGCAGCGAGATCATCACCATTGAAGGCATAGAAAATCATCCGCTGCAAAAAAGCTTCGTGACAGAAGGCGCGGCTCAATGCGGGTACTGCACCCCCGGCTTTGTAATGAGTAGTGTTTCACTGCTGGCAGAACAACCGTCGCCCAGCGGCGATGAAATCAAACAAGGGCTAACCGGCAATCTCTGCCGCTGCACCGGCTATTACAAAATTATTGCGGCTGTTGAAAAGGCAACGCAAGAGAGCAAATAGCTTTCCGTTGTTAGCCAATCGCTAACCTCCAATCTCTATTTTTGCGATCAGCTATTTTTTGTTATTTGGTATCTATTCAGTTACACAGAGAAACACGGAGAAAACACAAAGATACACTGAGAAAAACAAAAAAATACCGTAAAAATCTCCTTATCTCTGTGAGACCTCTGTGAAACTCTGTGTTACAACTTGCTTGCTGAATAGTTACGTTATTTGTTATTGGAGTTCAAGATGAACTACGCAACCATTGGACAATCTGTAAACCGATTGGACGCATGGGGAAAAGTGACCGGCAAAACCCTGTACCCTGGCGACCGCGACTACAACAATCAATTGTGGCTGAAAGTTCTTTTTGCCCGCCGACCTCATGCCCGCATCCTGAGTATTGACACCTCGGCCGCCGAAACCCTGCCCGGCATGTTCACCATTCTCACCGCCGCGGACGTGCCGGTGAACGAATACGGCCTGCAAATGAAAGATCAGCCCGTCCTCTGCGGTCCCGGCTCAGACAAACCGGGCGCGGACGTGGTTCGCTTTGTGGGCGATCAAGTGGCGGTTGTTGTGGCTGAAACAGAAGCAATCGCCGAGCGCGCGCGCGATTTGATAAAAGTTGACTATGAAGACCTGCCCATTATAACCGACCCCGTTGCTGCAATGCAGCCGGGTGCGACCCAACTGCACCCCCACTGTGCTGATAATATTGCCCACTACGACAAAATTCGCAAGGGTGATGTCGATGCCGCCTGGGCAGATTGTGACGTAATTATTGAGGAAACGTACCACACCCCGTCGCAAGAACACGCCTACCTGCAACCGGAAGCGGGGACGGCCACAATTGATGAGGAAGGGCGCATCACCGTATACTGCGTGGGTCAATGGGCGTGGGAAGAGCAAGAGCAAATTGCACACGCCCTGAACTTACCGCCCGAAAAGGTGCGTGTGGTGTACGATGCCATCGGCGGCGCATTCGGCGGGCGAGAAGACATATCCATTCAGATTATCCTGGCTTTAGCTGTACAAAAATTGCAAAAGATGGGCGTCAACCGACCGGTAAAAATTATCTGGAGCCGCGAAGAATCAATCATTGGCCATTGCAAACGTCATCCTATGATCATCCGCGCCAAATGGGGCGCGAAAAAGGACGGGACACTGGTGGTTTCGGAAACGGAGATTATCAGCGACGCCGGAGCCTATATGTACACCAGCAACAAAGTTCAGGGGAATGCCATCCTCACCTGCACCGGCCCCTACTACTGGCCCAACGCCAAAGTAGATGCCTACGCTGTGTACACCAACAACCTCCCCCACGGAGCGTTTCGTGGATTTGGCGCGCCGCAGGGACATTTTGCCGCCGAGAGTCAAATGAACAAGCTGGCAAAAGCGTTAGGGATGGACCCGGTTGAATTGCGCATGAAAAATATTCTGGATGATGAAAAAACGCTCACAGTGGGAACCGCCATTCCCGGCGGCGTTAATTTGCGCACAGTGCTGGAAGAAACCGCGCTGGCGGCCGGGTGGCGGCAAATAGACGGACGCTGGCAAGCCCCACAGGTGGAAGCCATCGGCGAAACTGCTCGCGGCGTGGGCCTTGCTCTGGGCATAAAAAATATTGGCTTTAGCTACGGCTACAAAGAAAATAGCTGGGCGCGCGTTGAGTTGCAGGGAGAAGTCGAGATTGAAAAGGCAATACTATTCATCGCCGGGGCAGATGTGGGACAGGGCCACCACACGGCTATGGCGCAAATTGCCGCCGAAACGCTGGGAATTCCATTGGAAAAAGTAACCCTGCGCGTATCCGACACCGCGGTTACACAAAGCTCTGGCAGTGCGTCGGCATCGCGGCTCACGTTTATGGCTGGCAATGCCGTGGTCGGCGCGGCACAACGGGCGCTGGAAAAATGGCAAAATGAAGACCGTCCCGCCGAAGCAGAATTCACCTGGTACGCCCCACCAACCACTCCCCTTAACCCGGACACCGGGGAATGCATGCCCAACTTCGCCTATGGTTACGTCGCCGAAGCAGTAGAACTATCTGTAGACACAGAGACCGGCTTTGTAACGGTCAATCGGGTGGTGTGCGCCAACGATGTGGGCAAGGCCATCAACCCTACCAGCGTGGTGGGCCAAATTGAAGGCGCAATTGTGCAAGCGCACGGCTACGCGCTGATGGAGGATTTTCAGCAAAAAGACGGGCAGGTTTTGACCCCCTACTTCAGCAATTACCTCATTCCAGGAGTGTACGACATTCCAGAGCGAGTAGACTCGATTATTGTCGAAGATCCCCATCCACAGGGTCCGTACGGCGCGCGTGGCATGGCCGAAATGCCCTACGCCCCCTACGCCCCGGCTGTCACCGGGGCCGTACACAATGCCGTAGGAGTATGGTTTAACGAATTTCCGCTGACACCGGAGCGAGTTCTGCGGGGATTGGGGAAAATATAGCCGAGCGTGGTTATAGGCGTTAGAGATTGGCATAAATTCCAATGCCCGACCTCTTTTGACAGACTCACCCGATCTCGGTATAATGCGGGCTGTAAAATTGAGTTGCCCTGGTGGCGGAATTGGCATACGCAGCAGGTTGAGGGCCTGTGCCCAAAAGGGCGTGAGAGTTCGAGTCTCTCCCAGGGCATTTTTAAAACTCGAACCCATCCCCACCGATGGGGTTTTTTGTTGCAAATTGCAAACGGTCAATCTTCCGAATAATTGAGCAGGTACACACAAAGCCATAAAAAATGCCTCGCCTAAACCAAGCGAGGCATTTTTTATGGGTATGGGCCGGGTGGGAGTCGAACCCACACGTCCTTAACGGACAGAGGATTTTAAGTCCACTGCGTCTGCCATTCCGCCACCGGCCCGGACGCGTGTTTATGATACTCATTTTGGCATCCGTTGGCAAATTTGTCGGCCCACAGAACATAATCTGCCAGGAAATTAGCGCTTGCCGCCAGCATCCACCTCGTCCAAAAAAGTGAGAATATCATCAACCGCAGCAAAACCAGTTTCCTGAAAATAACTGTGGGCGGCATGGGGATACTCGATCAGCCGCGCGCGAGGAATTTGCCCGGCCAAAATATGTGCATTCTCCGGTGGAATTAAAATATCCTCCAAACCGGCCTGGATCAGTGTGGGTGCCTTAATCTGCGGCAACTGGTCAAACGTATTATGGGTCGCCACGATCGCCTGCATTTGCAGTTCAAATGCGTAGCGTGGTTGCTCCGGGTAGGCTACACTCTCTTGCAATTGCGCTTCAAGCACCGGGCGATGAGATTCAATATAGGCCGGCGTATAGAGGATGGGCCAGCCGGCTCTAATGTCCGCTGCCCGGTCTCCCGATGGCGGCTGCGTTAAAATTGCTAGCACATCGGCGGGAGTGCGCGCCACATGTTTTCCCCCGGCTGCTGTGCAGCCCAAGATCAGTCCCAACACCCGGTCGGGGTGGTTTAGCGCTACGTGCTGGGCAATCATCCCCCCCATCGACGCGCCGAAGACGTGCGCGCGTTCAATATTCAGCGCATCCAGCAAGCCCACCGTATCGGCAGCAAACTGGGCCATTGAATACGGCTCCGCAGGTTTGTCGGTTTGTCCCGCCCCCCGATTGTCGAACACAACAACCCGGTGTTTGGTTGCCAATCGTTCCACAAAAGGCAAAGGCCATCCCAATTTGGTCGCCCCCAATCCCATGATTAAAATCAATGGCGACCCGGCCCCACCGTGAACCTCATAATACATAGAAATATCGTTGACTTTGACAAAGGCCATCAGCTACTCCATTGTTGTGCATAATATGATGAGGATGCTCATTCTGAAGCACCTTAATTTTAATCCTGACCGCAAAAACATGCAACCCATATTTTACATATTACGCATTGCGTTATAAAATGTAGAACATCCAACAATTAAAAAGAACGAGGAGAATGAATTATGGTGGCAAACAGTAGCAACGGCGCTCCTGCAGGGGTTAATTTCACCTTAAACGAAGAGCAAAAGATGATTCAAAAGCTGGCTCGAGATTTCTCAGTCAATGAAATTGCGCCCCACGCGGAATATCATGACAAAACGCATGAGTATCCCTGGGAGATTGTGAAGAAAGCACAAGAGCTAGGCCTGACAACCATCAATGTTCCAGAAGAATATGGCGGTTTGGGCTTAAGTTTATTTGAAGAAATGCTAATCGCTGAAGAGTTGGCCTGGGGGTGTTCTGGCATTAGCCTGTGCATTACCATTAACAACCTGGCCGCGCTGCCTGTAATCATCGCTGGCAATGATGAGCAGAAGCAAGAGTATCTGGGGCGGTTAGTAGATGGTAAAATGGCCGCGTATGCCCTGACAGAACCGGGCGCCGGCTCCGACGTGGCCGCAATTAAAACAACGGCCCGCCGCGACGGGGACGACTACGTCCTCAACGGGACAAAAACCTTCATCACCGGCGCTACCGTCGCCGATTGGTATACTGTTTTCGCTTACACAGATTCCAGCAAACGCTACAATGGAATGAGCGCGTTTATCGTCGATCGGAACAGCCCCGGCCTGAGTGTCAGCAAACCCTTTGACAAACTTGGGCAGCGGGCGTCTGACACTGCCGAAGTGGTGCTAGACAATGTCCGCGTTCCGGCTAAAAATCTGCTCGGCCAGGAAGGCGCCGGTTTTATAATTGCGATGAAGGTATTCGATCGCTCACGCCCAATGGTAGCGGCTGCAGCAACCGGGGTGGCTCGTCGCGCAATGGAGGAAGCCGTTAAATACGCCAAAGAACGGGAAACAATGGGCAAACCTATTTACAAACATCAAGCGGTGGGCCATACCCTTGCTGATATGGCAATGAATATTGAGGCCGCTCGTTTGCTTACCTGGCAGGCCGCCAGTGCTCTTGAGCAGGGCCGCCCAAATGTAAAACTTGCGGCAATGGCAAAGGCGTTCGCCGCCGACGCGGGGATGAAAATTTGCACCGACGCGGTTCAGGTATTTGGTGGGTATGGCTACATTTCTGAATACCCGGTAGAAAAATTAATGCGCGATATGAAAATCTTCCAAATTTACGAAGGGACCAGCCAAATTCAACGCGCAATCATCATTAGAGAGTTGGTTCGATAGTTACCCCCACAACGCCCCAACAAAAAAGGCGTGTCTCGCAGCAAGACACGCCTTTTTTGTACCTTGCTCAAAAGCAAAACTATGGCGCGGGGACCGGCGCTAGAAAATCTTGCACCACCCACCCTTGTGTACCATCTGGATGCTGCACCAGCCACCAGACATAATCCTCGGCGCTTTCATCTTCGCGCGGGCCATCCAAAATTTTCAACACCACATCATCGCTCTCTCCCGCCAAACCAATGCGGGCATTATTGCGTCCAGGGCCGGCACGCATGCTCAGCCCTGCCCCATCGGTGCCAATCACTTTTGCGTATCCCCCCACCACTAATTTTCCGGGGGCAGGTTCTTGCACCGCACCAGAAGTTGGCGCCGGCGTCTCTGCACCCTGTTCGCCCGCTGTGGTCGCAGTTAGCGGTGTGGTGGCTTCAACAACCAGGGGGGTTGCTGTTGCCACGGCAGGGGTTTCCACAGGCTCAACCAAAGGCGGCAGCACTTGCGGTGTGGGTGTAATAGCTCCCTGCCGAACGAGGTTAACCACGCCCAATCCTATCAGCCCGATTACAATTAAGCCAGCCAGTCCACCGATAACAATCCAAACCAATGGGAAACCCACCTCTGCTGAGCTGGCCTCTGCCAACCGTCGGGGGCGGCGGCGCTCTGTTGGTTCAAATTTTCTTTGGGGGTTGTTGTCCTTATCCATAAGGCTGGCTCCTGTTTTTGTGCTATGTAAAATTTTACGTTGCTTTGGTCACCAAAATAGTTATATCATCCGATTGGGATGTGTCACCCCGAAAATGATCCACGGTTTGCATAATTCGCTCCGCTAATTGGGGGGCCGACAAACGACCATTGGCGCTCAGTACAGCCAACAATCGCTCCATTCCAAACAACTCACCGCGCGCGTTTTCTGCATCGGTCACCCCGTCTGAATAGCAAACCAGGCAATCGCCGGGCATAAACGTCAATGAGGCCTCCTGTACTTCCAATCCGGGCAGTAGCCCAATAAAGCGGCCAGGTGTATCCAACAGTTCCAGCGATTTAGTTGCCGCACGATACAGAATGGGGCGCTCGTGGCCGGCGCGCACAAAACGCATTTCTTTGGTGTTGGCCTGTACCAAACCATAAAACATCGTTACAAACATTTCGGCTGTTGATGTTTTCATCAGTTGTTCGTGCAGTTTATGGAGAGTTTCAGCGGGTGACAGTTGGGCAGAAGCTTCTCGCAGCAATAGAGCGCGAGCAATTGCCATAAATATTGCAGCCTGTACGCTTTTGCCGGAAACATCGGCAACAACCAGCGCGAAGGAACCAGCGGCAATTTTCAGTACATCATAAAAATCGCCGCCCACTTCGCGCGCCGGGCGCGCTTGCACGGCAAATTCAAACCCTTCCATTTGCGGAAAGCTAGTCGGCAGAATAGAGCGTTGCACCAACGCGGCAATTTCCACATCGCGTTTTAAGCGTTCTTGCTTCAATAATTCCGCCTGCGCAGCTTTAAGTTCTTCCAGCATGCTGGCGAGTTCCCGGTTCTTTTGCTCCAACTCGGCCATCGCGCGCTTGTCTGTGTCACGCAGACTGCGCGTAATGCCACGCAACAGCGTAACAGCTACAGCCGGATTACGTGCCACAATGGCATCAAATGTTTCTTCTGATATTTCAATCAGGGTACACTCGGTGAGCGTGCTCACGGTGGCAGCGCGGGGAACATCATCCAGCAGGCCCATTTCCCCAAAAAACTGACCGTCGCGCAACATCCCCAGTACTTGTTCGGTGTTATCTTTCAGGCGACGGGTCACTGAAACAAGACCGCTTTCGATCACGTAAAACACGTGCTCCAATTCACCCTCATGACAAACCACAGTCTCGGCAGGGTACTGCCTGCGGACAGCTACCTTATTAAGTTCAGATACATCTACTTCAGACAGGCTCCCCAGTACCCGCTGCAATACATC
>CAYPUV010000022.1:0-26788 GCA_964413895.1 uncultured Anaerolineaceae bacterium | reverse complement strand
GCTATTTCGGTAGTCCCAGAGGGACTTGATCCCGATAGCCCGGAAGCATTAGAAGGGCTCCGCGCAGGGATGCGCCCGTTGCCGATGGTTGAGGTTTCATTGCGAGACAAAGACGGCAACGAAGTGCCCCACGACGGCCACAGCATCGGTACGGTGTGGGTGCGCAGTCCGTGGCTCCCCGAAGGTTATTACAAGGACCCGGAGCGGACCAAAGAAGCGTACATTAATCACTGGTTCCGCACCGGCGACCTGGGGGTCTTCCACCCAAATGGAGCGCTGTACGTGGCTGATCGGGAAGGCGACGCCGTAAAGAGCGGCGGCGAATGGATCCCCACCGGCACGTTAGAAGCCGTATTGTCCGAGCATCCGGCGGTGGGGGTAGTGGCAGTCATTGCCAAACCCGATGAGCGATGGGGGCAGCGTCCAATGGCAATCATCAAACAGGCCAGCCCGGTTACGGGAGATGACCTGCGGGCGTTTTTGCAGACAAAAGTTGAAGAAGGAAAAATTGCACGCTTCTGGATCCCAGACGTCTTTCAATTTGTGGAAGATATTCCGCTCACCAGTGCCGGCAAGCTGAATAAGGCCGCTTTGAGGAAGGAATTTGCCGCGTAAAAACAATCCTTCGTGTCCGTGACAATCTTTGAAAAAACTATGACCTGGAGGAAAAACAATGTCGATTCAAGCAATGTTGAGCGCAGAAGATCTTGCTTTGCGCGAAAAAGTGCAAGATTTTGTTGCGTCTGTGCCGCGCCAATTACTGTTGGATATGGACGCCGACAAGGTTCGATACCCTCGGGCGTACCTGGAAGAAGCCGGTCGGCGAGGGTTGCTGGGCCTGCGGTTTGACCCGCAATGGGGAGGCAGCGGCCTGCCCTGGCCCGCGGAAATGGTTGCTCTGGAAGAAGTGGGCGTGCTGGGCACGTCGCTGGGTTGTCTGTACTCGCTGGTTTCCATTGTGGGCGAAGCCATTCACGTTTTTGGCACAGCAGAGCAGAAAGATAAGTACCTCAGACCGATGATTGCCGGGCGATTAACCGTTGCCGAAGGTTTAACCGAGCCGCGCGGCGGGTCCGATTTTTTTGCGGCAACCACGCGCGCTCGTCGAGAGGGAGACACATTCTACCTTTCTGGGGAAAAACGGTTTGTAGTAGGTGCTGAAGGAGCCGACCTGTTTATGGTGTACGGCAAGGTAGAGGGAATTGACGATCCCAAGCAGGCGATGACGGCATTTTTGGTGGAACGGGGGGAGGGCGTTAACGTTGAGCACGTGTATGGCCTGATGGGCACCCGCGGGGGTGGAACCGGGCGTCTGGTATTTCGCAATGTGCCGGTGCCGATAGAAAACGTGCTGGGTGGCGAAGCGGGCATTGGCAATGGAACCGCCGTTTTCCACCAGATGATGATCCCAGAGCGGATGACATCGGCGGGGGCGGCGGTGGGAATGGGGCGCGCGTCAATTGAAATTGCAGCCCGTTACGCCAATCGACGGCGCGCCTTCGGGCAAAAAATTCGCCGTTTTGAGGGGGTGAGTTTCAAGATTTCTGAAAGCCTTACCCTGTTAGACGCGGCGCGCGCGCTGAACCTGGCAGTTGGTCACGCCATTGAGGCCGGCGAATCACCCGGCAAGGTGCGTCGTTTAGTTTCCGAAGCCAAAAAATTCTCCACTGAGTCGGCGTGGAAAGTAGTAAACCACGCGATGCAGATTCTGGGCGGTATTGGCTACACCGACATTTTCCCGGTTGAAAGACTCCTGCGCGACATTCGCCTGATTACCATTTGGACGGGCACAAACGAGATCATGGATCTGGTGATCCAGCACGAGTTTTACAAGGAATTTACCGCAACATCCTCCAAAGGCCGTGACGTTGAGGCCGATGCCGCCGGCGCTGAATTTGTTGCCGAAAAGGTCTACAACGAGCCGGGCGAGGCGTGAGCTTAGCAACAGCGTTTCTTAAATGATGCGTGAGGCGTAAAACACGTGCGGATTGTAGTGGAAACGCAATCCGCACGTGTTGCATTTAGTAAAGTTGGGGTAACTATTTTCGCTACTGCCCAGGCAAGGAGTAGATGTAACTATTCAGCAAGCAAGTTGTAACACAGAGTTTCACAGAGGTCTCACAGAGATAAGGAGATTTTTACGGTATTTTTTTGTTTTTCTCAGTGTTTCTCTGTGTAACTGAATAGATACGAGTAGATAATAGGGAAATAGTACCCAGATGCCCAAACAGGGCACAGTTTTTCTTAGAACAGCCTTAAGCACCCTCGTGTTGCGCAGGCTGCAACCGTTTTTCTCCCGCCATCATCAGCCCTAATTCGGCAATGGTGGTCTGGTCGTTGTCCACAATGCCCATCACCTCCCCGCCGAACATCACCACAATGCGGTCGGATAGCGCGCGTATTTCGTCCAGGTCTTCTGAAATGAGCAGCGTCGCTAATCCTTCTGAACGCTGCTGAAGCAGTTGGTTGTGGATGTACTCCGTTGCGCCAATGTCCACCCCGCGCGTGGGTTGGGCGGCGATGAGCACCCGCGGTTTTCGGCTCAACTCTCTGGCGAGAATGAGTTTTTGAATATTACCGCCGGACAGATTTTTGATCAGTGTTTCTTGATTGGGGGTTTTAATGTTAAACGCGCGAATCATTTCTCGCGCATGGGTAGCAATGTGTCTAAAGTCCAGGAAAATATTTTTGCTGTAAGGGGGACGAATATGGTCTTGCAAGATGAGATTTTCGGCGACGGTGAACTCTTTGATCACCCCATCGTGCATTCGTTCTTCGGGAATGTATGAAAGGCCCGCATCAATCATCTGCGCGGGAGAAATATTGGTCACGTCTTTCCCCTCAAGGAAAATATGCCCCGCTTCTACGTGCCATAACCCGGCGATGGTTTCTGCCAGTTGTCGCTGCCCGTTGCCAGATACCCCCGCCACGCCGACAATTTCCCCGCTGCGCACCCCAAAGCTGACGTTTTTCAGGAGCGTGTGCCCGTGTTTGCGGTCAACCGCTGTTACCCCGTCGAGCTTCAAGCGCACCTCGCCCGGTTCTACAATGGGACGCGTCCGCTCCAGCACCACCGGACGCCCGACCATCATTGTGGCAAGGTCTTTTTTGGTGGCGCCGGCAGTGGGGCGCGTGCCGATGACTTTGCCGTCGCGCAGCACGGTGACGCGGTCGGTGTGGTCAACAATTTCGTGCAATTTATGAGAGATAAAAATTAAGGCGTGTCCTTCTTGGGCCATTTGTTTGAAAATGACAAAAAGGTCTTCAACTTCCTGCGGCGTTAAGACGGCAGTCGGCTCGTCAAGTACCAGCAGCGCCGCCCCGCGATACAGCGCTTTGATAATTTCTACGCGCTGTTGCTGTCCTACCGCCAGGTCGGAAATATAAGCGTTGGGGTCAATTTGTAGCCCATATTTTTCGGTTAAATCCAGGATGCGTGCCGCTACCCGCTCCAGGTCAAGGCGTGGTTCCCGCGATGATTTCAGACCCAGCGCCACATTTTCGGTGACGGTGAGGTTGTCTACCAGCATAAAATGCTGGTGGATCATCCCAATGCCGTGGCGAATAGAATCCGATGGGGAATTGATTTGAATTGGGTTGCCATCCAGGTAGATTTCTCCCTCATCGGGGTGGTAGAGTCCATAAAGGATTTTCATCAGGGTGCTTTTGCCCGCCCCGTTTTCACCCAGCAGGGCATGGACTTCACCCGCTTTGACCTCAAAATCGACGTGGTCATTCGCCAGCACGCCAGGAAATTTTTTAACGATCCCACGCATTTCCAGCGTTTCAATGCGGGGAAGCCCGGAAGGCAATAGTTTTTTGTCGGTCATAGGTCACATCCAATTTTGAAGTAGGGCCTGTTGGCGTGGTTAGTTTGCCGCGATGCGTGAGGCTTTTATCTTTTCACTGGACTTGTGAACCGTGATGCGTGAACATCCACGCATCACGGTTCACTCAGCAACGGCTATTCAATGGGAATGGTAATTTTGCCACTGATGATGTCTGCTTCGGCTTGTTGCGCGGCGGCAACGGCATCTGCGGGCAGGCTGGCGGCGTAAATCATTTTTTGCCCGCCGTTTGCCAGCGTTAGTTGCAGCACTTTGCCACCTTTTTCGCCGGCTTGATTCATCTTAATCATGTCGATGAGGGTGGCGCGCCAATCGTACAGATCGGTGGCGACAACCGTGTCTGGAGCCAGCGGACTCTGGTCGGACTGAATGCCGAGCCAGGGGATACCTTTTTCTTTTGCCACTCCGATGGCGCCCACCACCTGCTGCGCCGAGCCGGTGAGCACGTCTGCGCCCGCCTGAATGTGGGTATTGGCGGCTTCAGCGGCGAGGGAGGTATCGCCAAATGAGCCGGTGAAGGACACGTTGACCTGCACGTCGGGGTTGGCGGCTTTTACGCCGGCCAGGAATCCATCAATGTGCAATTTGGCGTCACCGGCGTTAACGGGACCAATCACGCCAATAATACCCGATTTGGTGAGCTGTGCGGCGAGCACCCCGCTGACGTACCCCCCCTGTTCGGCACGGGGTCCATAGGCAAAGACGTTGGTCACGCCTTCATCTGCGCCGGTGTTGGTGGTGGTTCCCCAGGCGAAGCTGGTGTCGGGGAAGTCGGGGGCAATTTCAAAAAGGGACGTGCCGTACTGCGCCCCGTGTGCAATCACCAGATTGTACCCTTCGGCGGCGTAATCGCGGATGGCGGCAGCGGCGTCGGTGACGTTGTACATATTTTCAGTGTAGGCGATTTCTAATTTGTCTGCGCCCACAACGTCCTGAATTTTCTTCAAGGAGTCGTAAATAGATTGGCTCCACGCCAGGTCGGTGGTGGTGCTGGGGAGTACCAGCGCCACCCGCACCGGGTCAAAATTGTAATCCAGGTTATCACTGGTGGCTTCACCACCGGAGGGGGCGGCAGGGGCCGGGCCGCCGCTCAGGGCATTAACTTTCGTCGGGTCAATTTTCCCGGCAACGATGTCGGCTTCGGCTTGTTTGGCAGCAGCAACGGCGTCGGCATCAAGATTATCGGCAAAGAGCATTGTCAGCCCACCGTTTTTCAATGTGAGCGAGTAGACGGTTCCGCCCATTGTGCCGGCCTGGTGTTTTTCCATCATATCGCGCAGCACAGGAGTCCAGTCATAAAATTGGGTGGCGACGACAATATCCGGTGCCAGCGGACTCTGGTCAGCTTGCGTGCCCATCCACAGAACGCCTTTTTCTTTCGCCACGCCGATAGCACCTACCACCTGCTGCGCGGAGCCGGTCAGAATGTCCGCGCCTGCTTGAATGTGGGTGTTGGCGGCTTCGGCAGCGAGGGAGGTGTCGCCGAACGAGCCGGTGTACGAAACGTTGACGGTAATGTCAGGGTTGGCGGATTTTGCGCCGTTCACAAATCCATCAATGTAGAGTTTGGCGTCACCTGCTTCTACCGGCCCGACGACGCCCAGTACGCCAGATTTGGTGAGGCTTGCCGCCAGCACGCCGTTGACAAAGCCGCCTTGTTCGGCGCGGGCTTCATAGGCGAAGACGTTGTTAATGCCCTGGTCCGCGCCGGTGTCGGTGGCGGTTCCCCAGGCGAAACTGGTGTCGGGGAAGTCAGGGGCAATCTCAAACAGCGAGGTGCCGTATTGGGTGCCGTGCGCAATTACCAAATCGTAGCCATTGGCGGCGTAATCGCGGATGGCGGCAGCGGCGTCGGTAACGTTGAACATTCCTTCAGAATAGGCAATTTCCATGGCGCTTTCGCCGCCTAATTCTTTTTGCAGGCGTACCAGCGAATCATATATTGATTGGCCCCACGCCATATCGGTGACGGGGCTGGGCAACACCAGCGCCACGCGGAACGGTTCTTCGGCAGCGGGAGCCGCTTCGGTAGCAGCAGGCTGTGTTGGGGCGACGGCGGGGGCTTCGGTGGCGGCAGGTTGCGCCTGGGTGGGCGCTTCAGTTTTAGGGGCTTCGGTGGTGGGAGCAGCATTGCACTGCGCGGCAACCACCATCAGTGCCACCAGTAATATCACTAACCAGCTAAATTTCCTGTACATCATTTTTCTCCTCAAATTAAATAAAATAGAGTTTGGGATGCTCCTGATAAATGATTAGTCTGTACAATCACCTCCCATTATATTAGTTTTCGCCACGTTCAAATGGTTTGGTGAGCGCGGCAGGTTGCAACGCGCGTTTAAAGGGCGCTGCTAAAACGATAATTGTCAATAGATAGGGGAGCATCACCGCCACATCCGACGGAATGTTCAACCCCAGTACCTGGACCCATAATTGCAAAGCGTTGATCAAACTGAATAGCAGTGCGCCCGCCAGCACGCCATAGGGCGTCCAACTGCCAAAATACACCAGCGCCACGGCGATGAAGCCCATCCCATTGGTCATATTTTCCTGGAAAATATTTAACAGCGAAATTGACAGCGATGCACCGGCGATGCCTGCCAGCGCCCCGCCCAGGGTGACGGTGAGATAGCGCACGCGCGCCACACTGATGCCGAGGGTGTCCGCTGCTTGCGGGTTTTGCCCCACTGCGCGGATGTTGAGTCCCCAGGTGGTTTTGTTGATAACCCACCACGAAAGTGGAACCAGCAAAAATGCTGCATACACCATTATGCTGTGTCCTAAAAAAATCTGCCCCAGTACGGGAACGTCGCTTAAACAGTAATTGGAATTGATGCCGGCGCTGGACAGACAAAGGTTCAATTCAGGGAATCCGGCAACGCCTTCCACCGTGCCGAGGGTGGTTTTGAACAGCAGGCTCGACGCGCCCAACCCGAACATGTACAACCCAATACCGCTGATGCCCTGTTCGGCTTGCAGAGTGACGCTGATGAAGGCCATCGCCAGCCCCAATGCCGCGCCGACCAACGCTGCCGCCAGTACCCCCAGCAGCAGGTTGCCCGTTTTGAAGACGGCGTAAAATCCGGCATATGCCCCCATCAGCATAATTCCTTCGACCCCCAGGTTGAGCACCCCGGAACGCTGGGCAAATGTCTCGCCGAGGGCCGCGTACAGGTACGGTGTTGCCAGCCGAATGCCAGAATGGGCGATACCAACCAGAATTGCCACAATGCTCAGACTCTCGTTCATGATACTGTCTCCGTTTCTGTGTTGGTTGATACGCGTCGGCTGGCGCGTCGGCGAGACCAGATTTCGCTACTGACGACAAATAATACCACCAGCCCCAGTACGGCAGTGACCATCACTTGTGGGATTTGCACCGCACGCTGCATTTTATCGCCGCCCACCAGCAAGCCGCCAAATAAGATGGAAGATGGGATTACGCCCAGGGGATGTAGTTTGCCGAATAAGGCCGCCACAATGCCGGAAAACCCGTATCCCGCCGAAACTGCCAGTGGCTCGAACATCCGATGATGCAGTCCCAAAATTTCGACTGCGCCCGCCAGGCCGGCAAATGCACCGCTCAAGCCCATCGAAACGATCACATACCGCGCCACGTTGATACCGGCGTAACGTGACGCCGCCGGGCTGATGCCCACGGCGCGGATACGGTAGCCGATGGTGGTGCGCCACAGAAAAATGTAAACCAGAATCGCCATCACAATGGCGATGAGCAGTCCGATGTGCAATCGGGTCGGCTCCACAAATAATCCGTACACCTGCGCCTCAAAGCCGGTCAAGCCCAGTTGTTTGGCGGTTTGGGTCAAGCCCAGCGATTTGGCAATGTCGGTGAAGCGGGGCAGATCGAGGCTTTTGGGCAGGCGGGCAGAGTGGGGGATATTGGTTCCGGCCAGCACTTCAGCGGGGTCAATCATCGGCCCGCGCAAGAGATAAAAACCAACTTGAATAGCAATTTGGTTCATCATTACCGTGCTGAGAATTTCGTTGACATTCAATTTGGCTTTTAGATATCCCGGAATAGCGCCCCAAATTCCTCCCATCACCATGCCCCCCAGCAGGCCGATGATGATCCCCAGCCAGCCGGGAAGTTTAGCGCCCAGGGTTAAGCCAAGATAGGTGGTAAATAGCGCCCCCGCAATCAATTGCCCCTCCGCGCCAATGTTGATCACCCCGCCCCGAAAGGCGATGGCAATCCCCAGCCCAACCAGCAACAACGGCGTGGCTTTCACCAGCGTGTCTGCCAGCCCGTTTTTATTGGCAAACGCGCCGGTAAACATTGCTGTGTACGCCTCAATTGGATTTTTGTTGAGTAAAAATAGAATTACCGCGCCCACTGCCAGCGCCCCCAGCACGGCGACCAGCGGGAGCAAGGTATCAATAATGCGTTCGAAGGTGGGGGTTTTTGACCAAAATTTTTGCATACGTTTCTCCTGCGTGGTATGAAATGGCAATGACGGGCGTTAGGGTTAATCCATTTTCCCAGAACGGGCGGCATTCCAAATCCACAAGCCCGGCGGGTTGACGTTGGCGTCCGGGTCAACCGCGGCGTGGATGACCGCCGGTTTCTGCGATGCGACGGCGCGCTCCAGGGCGGCTTTCAACTCCGATGCCTTTTCCACATATTCGCCGTGGCAGCCCATTGCAATTGCCACCTGGTCGTAACGCACCGGCGCCAGATTGTGCCCAAACCAGTCGGCTTCGCGCCCAAAGACGCGCTTCTGCGCCGATTTTTCCATTCCGTATGCGCCATCGACGGCAACGATGATGATAACCGGCAGGTTGTTCCGCACCGCCGTTTCCAATTCCTGAATATTGAAGCCGAAGGCGCTGTCGCCGGTGATACAATACACTGGCCGGTCGGGGACGGCAATTTTTGCCCCAATGGCATACGGCAAGCCTGTACCCAAATATCCCATATTCGAGGTATACAATAGCGATCGCTGTCGGCGCGGCAGGTGGTAATGCATTGCCCACATCGTGGTATTGCCGCCGTCAATCACGGTGACGGCATCTGGGGGGAAGAAGTCGTTGCAAACCTGCAAAATTTGCCCGGTGAGCATCGGGGTGCGATTTTTGTCTGCCATGGGGGCATCCAATTCTTGCTGCCACTGGTCTTGTACGGCGCGCAATTGGGCAATGGCAGGATGCGGGTCTCGCTGGGGAGTGAGTTTTTTCACCTCTGCTAGCAGTTGTCCCAGCACAATTTTGGCGTCGCCCACCAGCGGTACGTCAACGGGGCGGTTCAAGCCGATGTTGGTGGGGTCGGCGTCAATCTGGATGAGTTTCTGCGATGCCGGGTCGCCCCAGAGGGGGGGCTTGCCCCACATTGACAGCTCACCGATGCGGGTTCCGATTGCCAACACCACGTCCGCTTGCTGGTGCGCCATAAACGCCGCCATACAGAGCGGGGCAAAAAACTGCGGGTGGTCTTCGGAGACGATGCCGCGCGCGCTGATGGTGTTGGTGATGGGCACACCGAGGTATTCTGCCAGCGCCTGCACTTCTGCGCCCGCGCCAGCGCGCTGTGCGCCGCCCCCTGCGTGCACGTTGACCAGTTGCGCATTGACCAGCAGCTCGGCGGCGCGACGGACGGCGGCGGGGTTGGCGGGCGGTTTGGCGGTGATGCGGTACTGTTCCGGCTGCCAGATTTGCACGCTGTCGAGGTCGCTTCGTGTAGCCAGTACATCTTCCGAAATCAACAAATGCACCGGACCGGGGTGTCCTGCTGTCGCTACCCGGAAAGCGTGGCGCACCATATCGGGGATGCGCTGCCAGTGTTCAACTTTGCCGTTCCATTTTACCGCCGGGCGAAAGAGGGGGAGGTGGTCGGGGGATTGCGTCGCTCCCAGATGGCGGTAGAGGTCGCTCACGTCGCTGCGGCGGGCGGTGGTAATCGCCACCACGGGACTGCCTTCTCCCTGGGCGCAAATAATGCCCGACAGGAGGTTCGCCGCGCCGGGACCGGCGCACGCCATCACCACGGCGGGTTCGCCGGTAACGCGGGTGTAGGCGTCGGCAGCGTGTGCCGCCGCCGCCTCGTGCCGCGGCACAATCAATTTTATCCCCATTTCATCCCCCAACCGTTCCAGGGCTTCCAAAAAAATCATATACGTGCCGTCGGTGATGGCGTGGATGAATTTTACCTGTTCGGCGTGTAAACAACGCAGTAATAATTCACCACCTGTGATTTCAGCCATTTTTCTCTCCTTTTACGTCTACGGCAGGGCTTCAGCCCTGACCGGCAAGAACATTTGTCCGATAAGATTTGTAGAACGCGCTTGTCAGGTGTATATAGAACGTATGAGTAACAAGCGATGGACTACCAGCAATAAAGCCGTCTACCATGCCATCGTCAATATCTTCAGAGAAGGGGCATCTTCTCTTGGGCGAGCCGGCGTAAGACCGCATCTGATGCGGCTGCCGGTGTTGACCCCAGAATCCCACGACCTTTAGTCGTGGGAGTATGTCAGACAGAACATAGATTTCAATAAGATTACCGTCCGCCGGTAATATTGAGGGCTTCGCCGGTGATGAAGCTGGCTTCAGCGGATGCCAAAAATGCGACCAGGTTCGCCACGTCTTGCGGGGTTCCCAGCCGCCCCAAAGGAATTTCGGCGATGGCGCCGGCGGTGGTCTCTGCTTGCGATTGTCCCTTCACCAGCGCTTCAAGCTGCAAGCCCCAGCGTTTCAGGTCCGTGTTGATGTCACCGGGCAAAACGGCGTTCACGGTGATGCCCGTCGTCGCCACTTCTTTTGCCAGCGAGCCGGTGAACGCCACCACCGCTGCTTTGCTGGCGGCATACGCCGACACAAACGGCTTCGGTTTTTGCGCCGCCAGCGACGCTATGTTGATGACTCGTCCGCCGCGTTTACCCGACAGCATCAGTGGCAGGCTGTATTTGCTGACTAAAAATGTGCCGGTGGCGTTGATTTCCATCGTTTTGCGCCACGCCTCGTCTGCCATATCGACCACCGCGCCGGGGGCGATGGCGGTTCCGGCGTTGTTGACCACAATATCCAACCGCCCGAAGGTCTCTTTGATTTGCGCCACCATCGCCCGCACCGATTCCGCGTTGGTGACGTCAACGCGCACCGCCAGACTGCCTACCCCCATCCTTTCCAGGTCAGCAGCGATGGCAACCAGCTCATCCCACGCGGCAGTACCGCCGTGCGGCAAGTCGGTTACCGGGGCGCAAATGTCTCCCAGCACCACATTTGCCCCGCGCTGTGCCAACGTGCGGGCAATCGCCGCGCCAATCCCCCCCCTTCGCCCTGCTCCGGTGATCAATGCAACTTTATCACGCAGATTGCTCATTTTTTTTGTGCCTCCATTCTATGGTTGTGTGCAAAAATTAACTGGGTATGCTGTGTGATTGATGCGCAGTCGTGCGCGCTTTCTGTTCGTTCACATAGAAGAGTAGGAATAGTCCCACTGCCAGAAAAACGGCTATCGACAGGATGGCTATCCGTTGCCCCGACTGTTCCGCCAACGTTTCTGACAGCCCACGCGCCTGATACCACAGCGCCGCTTCCGCCGCCAACCAACCGTACACCACCGGTCCGATGAAAGACGAGGTGCGCCCGGCCACGGCAAAAAAGCCGAAAAACTCCGCGCTTTGCCCGCGCGGGGCGAACATCGCCACCATTGTGCGGCTAACAGACTGAATGCCTGCCATCGCCACGCCGGCAACCGCGCCGATGATGAAAAATTGCGTTTGTGTTTGCGCCAGGTACAGGGTGAAAACCACCGCTATCATTAGCAAAATTGATAGTAGTAGCGTCCTTTTCCCGCCCATCCGGTCAACCAGTTGGCCGAAAATGTATGCTCCCGCCACGTTGGTCAGTTGCACCACGATGACAAAAATTATCAGCCCCTGTTGTTCCAGCCCAAACAGCACTGCACCGATAATGGCGGCAAAATCGAGCGCCATAATTACCGCGTCATTGTAGATCAAGAAGGCCAGCATAAACTTCAAAAACTCTTTGAAATTTTTGGCCACGCTGATGGTATGCCGCAATTGTTTGATTGCAATGCTGAAGTACGTTTCTCCGGGGGGGATGGGTTTTGCTTCGGCGCGTTCATCCAGCCACAAGAAAAGGGGGATGGCAGACAGGGCGAAAAAGACCGCCGTGATAACCAGCGACAGGCGGACGATGAATGTGCCATTGATCATCACAATCAGCGGTAGAATGATGAGCAAGCAAACCACGCCCCCCGCGGTGCCGATTGCCCAGCCGGTGCCGGAAATGCGTCCCATCTCCTCCGGCGCGGCGATTTCGGGTAGCAAGCCATTGTAAAAAACCTGCGCGCTGCGATAGCCGATTTCTGCCAGAATGAAGAAACCCATCCCGATGGCAACCCGTCCTGCTTCAGCGAAAAATAACCCGGCGGTGAACAGGCACGCCATCGCGGTGTAGAAGAGCAGAAATTTCTTTTTCGCACCGGAATGGTCGGCGATAGCGCCCAACACCGGCGAAGTCACCGCTACCACCAGCATCGCAATCCCCACCGCAATCCCCCACAGGCGGGTTCCTTCGGCGCCACCCACCACCACCCCTTGAAAATAGGCGGAATATACTGCCAGCAGTACCACCGCCGCATACGCCGAGTTTCCAAAATCGTACAGATACCAGGCGATGCGCTCGCGTCGGGTGGATTTTCCCATTTGCAGACTTGTTGCCATTTACTTACTCCTCCTGTGATGAAATGGTTATAGCTCGAAAGCCACTTTTATAGAGCGGGCGTCTCGTTTGTCCAGCGCGGTGGCAAAGGCCGCCCGATACTCTGTCAGGGGAAAGCGGTGGGTGAGCAGCGGCTCAACCCGTAAATCGCCGTGCTGCATCCAGCGCATCGCCAGTTCAAAATTCGATAGCGTTTCGCCGCGCCAGGATAGCACATCGTGCCCCACCGCCCCAATCAAATCGACCTCCTGATACCACACCGGCGTTACATCGAGCCGCATCCGGTGCAGATTCACGCCGACCAGCACCACCGTCCCCCCGGCGCGCGTCCAGCGTAGTGATTGATTGAGCGTCGGTTCAATCCCCACTGCATCGAAAACCACATCGAAGCCGCCAATCAGCATCCGATTGCCGCCTTTTCCGCGCTGGTACAGCTTCGCCCCGGTGAGGCGGACTGTCTCCGCGAAGCCGTCATCGCTGGCCAAAAAAGTGTGGTTTGCGCCAAACTGACGTGCCAACTCTGCCTGCCAGGGAAATTGCGCCACCACCGTGAGGTCACAATCGGGTTGAAAGATGCGGACAGCCTGCGCCAGCAAAAAACCGATGGTTCCCGCACCCAGCACCAATACCCGCTCGCCGGGGGCTGCCACCCGCCGCGCGGCGGCGTGAATGGCGACTGCCGCCGGTTCGGTGAAAATAGCCTGCTCGTTGGTCAAGTCGTCCGGCACAGGGAGCAGGGTGCTGGCGGGGGTGATGAAGCTGTCGCCAAAACCGCCGCCCACTGGATGCAGGTCCCACGGCTCAGAGGCGGTTTCACACAGCACGCGGTGTCCGCGCTGGCAAGGGGGGCAGAGGTCGGTGCGTCCCCGCGCCCGGCAATCGTTGGCGCGTCCCCAGCGGACAACCCGGTCGCCGGGGTGAAAGGCAGTCACGTCTGCGCCCACTTCTGTCACCGTGCCGACCATTTCGTGTCCCAGATAGATGCGTTTGTGCGCCGGAAGCGCCACCGGGGCGACATCCAGCCCGGTGTCCAAAAAAATTTGGTGCAAATCGCTGCCGCAAATGCCGCACAGATGATTTTCCACTCGCACCCAGTTGGGATGCGGCAGGGGGGGGTCGGGCAGGGTGGAAAGGGACAGCGGTGCGGCGGTAGAGAAGTACGCTTTGGAGGTAATTTTGCCCAGCGCGCGGGTCAAGGCAATCTTGGGGATGGATATATCAAGGTGCATTGTTTTCATTATTCGCGTATCCAAATAGCCTCTCAAAATAAAACTGAAACAACCATCGACCCGCCCAACAGCAAAATCATCAGTGTGACCACCAGCTCAAACCAGCGCCGATTGAGGCGGGCGTCGATACGTGCGCCGCCCCAGACGCCCAACAGCAGGGCGGGTGCTGCCCAGACGTAAAAATTTAATACCAGCGGGGTTACATTCCTTGCCAAAAAATGCGACGAAACAACCAAAATGCCGTTGACCAAAAAAGTTGCCTGCAAAACGGCTTTAAAAGACGCTTTTGTCCACTGACGCAGGGTTCCGTACACAATGATGGGCGGACCGGGGGTGTTGTACGCGCCCCCCAGGCAACCGGCTAAAAACCCGGTGGGAAAAACCCAATATTTGGGCACGGTGCGTTGGGCGGTGGGGCGGTAGAACCGATACAGCGCATACAGTATCAGCACCCCGCCCAGCAAAACGCGGATGATGGATTCTTCCACGTTGTCCAGCACCCAAATACCCACCAGTACCCCCGGCGCTGATGCTGCCACCAACTTCAGTACCTCGCGCCAATTGATGGCGCGCCGGTAGCGAAACAGGTTGACGGTGTACAGGGTTAACCCCGCCAGCGCGATGAGTGGAGCGGCGGTGCGCAATCCCAGCAGCAGCGTCATCAGGGGCATTGCCAGCAGGGCAAACCCAAAGCCAGAGATAGTTTGCATGCCTGCCGCCAAAAAGATGAGTAAAGCAACGATGATGAAAGGCGTCATTCAGTCCTATGAGTTTTCCGGGTTAACGCTGGTGAATTGGTCAAGAATGTCCAACACCAGCTCATTTAAATCGCCGCGATTGGGGAGGGTTGCCATCATCCCGTACATTGCCGCAGAGCGCGGGGACGATTTTTCACCTGTGATCCCCGCCATCCCCGCCGAATGGGCGGCGAGCTTGCTCACCATTTCGGCGGGCAGGAGGCGCACGGCGGCACTCGCCAGCTTTACCTGGATGGTGTTGGCGAGTTTGGGCAAACTGAAGCGGCGTGCCTTAGCGACAGCAGTTTGCAAATCCGCCAAAAATTGCTCGGCGATAGCGGCGTGCGCAGGGGTGACGGTCAAATGCAGGCTGGATGGGAATTGCTGCCGGTCGAGGTGCCAGCCCAGCACGCCCAACTCATCGCCCACCTCAAATATATTCAGCGTGTCAGAACCAATAGCCAGAATGCTCATCGTGGGGTTGCCCAGCACGTGTACCCCGTCGATGGCGTCAATACCGGTGCGCAATTTGGCGACGGTTTGCATCACTGTATCGGTCACGCGCAGGTAGCCCTCTACGCCCAGAAAATTCATCACTGCCCAGGCGGCGGCAATCGCCCCGCCGGGACGGGTTCCGGTCATCGCAGGGGAGGCATAAATACCGCCCGACCAATCGGTGTAGACAAAAAATTGGTGGCGGCGCAGGCTTCGAGTGCGATAGAGGATGACCGACGCCCCTTTGGCGGCGTAGCCGTATTTGTGCAGGTCAACCGAAATGGAGGTGACGCCGGGCACGCTGAAATCAAAATTGGGGATGGGATAGCCGAGGCGACGCACGAAGGGCAAAATGAACCCGCCCACGCAGGCATCCACATGACACAGCAGGTTATGTTCCTGGGCGATGGCGGCTATCTCGGCGATGGGGTCAACCACGCCTTGTGGGTACGATGGCGCAGAACCGACCAGCATGATGGTGTTGGGGGTGACGGCGGCGCGAATTGCTGCCACATCCGCCCGAAAGTCGTCGCCGACGGGGACACGCACCGATTTGACGCCGAAATAGTGGGCGGCTTTTTCAAAAGCGGGGTGTGCCGAAGCGGGCATCAGGATTTCGGGGGTGGTGAGGTGGGGTTTGTTGGTTTTTGCCCACTCGCGGGCAGTTTTGACCGCCATCAAGATGCTTTCGGTGCCGCCGGAGGTCATATTTCCGGCGGTCTGGCTGTCGCCACCCAACAGGTGCGCCGTCATCGAGACCACTTCAGCTTCAAATTTTTTCAGGCTGGGGAAAGCTATGGGGTTCAATCCGTTTTCCGAAAAAAACATTGTGTAGGCTTCTTTCAGCAGGTGATTGACCTCATCACCAGCGTGAAAGACTAAACTCCACGTTTTTCCTTCCTGCCATTTGGCATCCTGCACCCGCAGGGTGCGCATCGCATTCAGTACCTGTTCGATGGGTGTACTGCGAGAAGGAAGAGTGACCATAGAGTTTCCTCGACGTATGTTGATGGGGTTGCACGTACATTGGGCACAGTGCATAAAGTTGAGACTACAATTTTTCCGCTGGGAACGTTTATTTATTTTACACAGAATATCGATTTTGTCACCTTTTGTTTTTGGCAGCATTTGAAATGCCTAACATCTTACGACGGATTGACAAAAGAATTTTCTTGTGTTATACTGGGAGCGCTCCCAGAAAAAATATGTCTGTAAGATTTTCCGGCATCCATAAATAGTCACAAAGTTTTTTTTCTTTAGCTTTGTGGGAGCGCTCCCATAAAATTAACCGGGTGGAATATGCATCACAAATCCCTCACACTAGAAGAAATTGCTAAAATCGCCGGCGTTTCACGCTCTACTGTTTCGCGGGTCATCAACAACGAGCCTAATGTCCGTACAGAGGTGCGTCAAAGAGTATGGCAGGTGGTAGAAGAGATGGGATATCATCCCAATGCAGCTGCTCGCAGCCTGGCCAGTCGACGCAGCCAGGTGTTGGGAGCTGTCATTCCTCAAGCAATCAACACCGTCTTTGCCGACCCATTTTTCCCCGGCGTACTGCGCGGCATCGCTGAAATGGCCAATGAACATAAATACCATTTGATGCTCTCAATGGTATCCCCCCCGTTGGAAGAGGATTTCTACCGGCAGGCATTACGTAGTCAGATGTTAGATGGCGTTGTCATTCTGTCGGCCTTTTTGGACGATCCGCTGGTTCCGCGCTTGTTACAAGATCGCATCCCCTTTGTCATCATTGGCCGACATCTTCACGAACCGCAGGTTAGCTATGTAGACATCGACAACACCCGTGGCGCACAGATGGCCACCGAGCATCTCTTGCGTCAGGGACGCCGTCGAATATCTAGTATCACCGGCCCGGCCAACATGATCGCCGGTCTGGATCGGCGAGAGGGGTATCTATCTGCCTTGCGAGAGGCTGGCCTACCTATTGATAATGAGCTAATCGTGGCCGGTGATTTCACCGAAGCCACCGGCTATGTGGCTATGCAGCAACTCTTGCCGCTGAAACCCGATGCCGTCTTTGTGGCTAATGACCTGATGGCTGTTGGCGCCTTGCGTGCCATTCGCCAGGCCGGTCAACGCGTCCCGGACGACATAGCCCTGGTTGGCTTTGACGATTCTCAGATTGCCGCCTACACCGATCCGCCACTGACTACCGTTCGCCAGCCCGTACGTACGCTGGGATCCACTGCTGTTGACCTCCTTTTGCGATTACTGGAAAACGATGCTCAAGCCCCCTTGCGTACCATTTTGCCTACTGAATTGGTTATTCGCACCTCTTGTGGTGCTCAACGTCGGTCTGCCTGACCGGAAAGGAGGGCCTATCGCAACGAAAAAATATGTTTTATTGTGCGAGTGTTCGATTTTAAAGAATTAAATAACTCACCTTACGCAATCAAAGATTTGACAAAACGAAACAGGTGACATTGTTGTTAAAAATCTCAAATTTTGGATTTTCCCCATCCCCCTCTGTATCCCCTTCTCACTGGGAAGGGAGGGGGTCAGGGGGAGGGGGAAAACCACAACCGCCGGTATTTTAAATCTGTCAAACTTCAAACTGCGTAAGGTGAGTTAAATCACAGAAAGGAGGAAAGATACAGTGAAACAAAAATATGTAGGGATGGGGATTCTGGCAGTACTGGCCCTGTTGTTAGTAGCTTGTGGCGCTGCTGCCACCACTCCTCAACCGGCTGAAGTGCAAACGGTTGAAGTTGAAGTGACCAAAGTAGTTGAAAAAGTGGTCACACAAGTTGTTGAGAAAGAAGTCAAGGTAGAAAAGGAAGTGGTGGTAACGGCCACGCCTGCCCCAACTGAACCGGTCACGCTAAAAGTGTGGATTATGCCCAACGGCCCGCAGCCGCTGGAAATTATGCAGCAGGAAGCAGCCGAGTTTCAGAAGCTCTACCCTAACATCACTGTTGAAGTAGAGGTGCTTGACTGGGGCGCGGCCTGGTCTAAAATCACCACCGCCGCCACCAGTGGAGAGGGTCCAGATATTTCTCAATTGGGCACTACCTGGGTGGGCGCTATCAGTGCAATGGGGGCGCTACGCCCTTTCAGCGTAGAAGAGATCGCTTCTGTCGGAGGAAGTGACGCTTTTGTAGAGGCTTCGTGGCAAACCTGTAACCCGGTGGGCAGTGGTTTCACCACCTGTCTCCCCTGGTTTGTGGACACCCGGGCCATCGTTTACCGCAAAGATGTTTTGGAACAGGCCGGAATTGACCCCAGTCAGGCTTTTGCCGATTGGGAAAGCTTTGATGCTGCTCTGGCTCAACTCAAAGAAGCCAACCCCGACATGTACCCCATCGCCTTCCCCGGCAAAAACGACTGGAATGTACTCCACAACTTTGCTCCCTGGGTCTGGGAAGCTGGGGGTGATATGCTCAACCCCGGCAACACAGCCGCCGTTTTCAACAGCCCAGAAGGGGTAGAAGGCGTTAAGTTTTACGCCAGTCTCTATACCAAGGGGTACACACCGGAAGATGCTCTGGAACTCAACAGCGCTCAGATTGATGGTCGTTATGGTGAGGGACAGGTAGCGATGGTTATCTCTGGACCCTGGCTGGTGAAGAATTCTCAAACCTCGTCGGATGAAGGCGGTTTTGCCGGCACCGACGCTGCCGAAAACCTGGCTGTCCACCAGATCCCGACTGGCCCCGCCGGACGCTATACTTTCGTTGGCGGCTCCGACCTGACGGTCTGGCAATCTAGCAAGCATCCGGCCGAGGCGGTGGAATTCGTCAAATTCCTGGTCTCTAAAGAGTCCCAGGTGCGTTATAGTGCCAACATCGGTATGATCCCGGCCCAAAAGGAGGCGCTGGCCGATCCCGCCTTCAGTGACGACCCCAACTACAGCGTTTTTGTGGAAGCTGTAGACAACGGCAAATCGTACCCGGCCATTGCGGCCTGGGGGCCACTGGAGACGGCGATGGTCAAGCATTTGGGCGCGTTGTGGGACGACGTAGCCGGCGTTAACGGCACTTTTGACCCCGACACAATGGTTCCAGCCCGGTTGGACCAGGCTGCTCAAGAAGTGAATACTTTGCTTGCCACATCTATAGCAGCCACACAATAGATTTTTTTTGAGCCGGATTGGGAGCGCTCCCGACCCGGCTCTGTTTTGTGGTTGCCACTGCTCAGGCTAAGGGGAAAATGGAACACGGATTAACACGGATTGAACGGACCGACGCGTGTTTTTTAGGGGAAGTTGTATCTTCTCAAAAGGTAGAGGCAGAGCAATGCTCTGCCTCTACCCCAAGTTATTGAAAAGATACGGGAAGTTAAACAAAATCTGCGTGAATCCGCACAACCGGTACTATCTGCGTTCTGTTCTTTCCAAAGCCGGCATAGTTACTTTTATTTTACATATGGAGGTATCTAAAGGTTCCTCAAGTTTGTCCGCAAAATCCATCTTGGGTTGATTGCCCTCCTCGGCGTGGTTGTCGTCATCGGTCTGGCGGGGAGCTACCTGCTTCCCTCGGCGTTGGCAGAGGTGGCTCAGCCCAAGAACGGTTTTGATACAACGACGCTAAACAACACTCAAGCCGACAATGCCTTGACCCATCTGCGCCACGTGATGGATCAATACACTGACTTCAATATCTATTCTGAGAAGTGGGCGGTTTCTAATCATTTCACGCCCTCCGGCTGGATGGGCGATACCGGCGACATTACCTTCGACGATGCCGACACAAGCGCCCCTCACACCGGAGGGACGGCTATTCGCATCGACTACTCGGCCACCGGCACGCAAGGCTGGGCCGGTGTCTACTGGCAGGAACCCGCCAACAACTGGGGCACTGTGCCCGACGCCGGTTTTGACCTGAGTGGCGTCAGTCGCCTCACTTTCTGGGCGCGAGGCGCTAATGGTGGTGAAATGGTGGTGAAAAAGCCGAATTCAAAGTGGGCGGCATCGGCGGGCCGTACCCGGATTCATTGCAACCGGCGGTCTCTACCGGGGTAATTACCCTCACTTCCACCTGGCAACAATACACTATTGATCTGACCGGCAAAGATCTGAGCTATGTCATTGGCGGCCTGGTGTGGGTTACCAATCAGACTCAAAATCCAAACGGGGCCACCATCTATCTGGATGATATTCAGTTTGAGGATTACTCCCACAAGCTACGTCTGTTGGAAAGCTACGTGTCCGACCCCAACTGGGTTCCACCGCGTCCGATGGACAACTACCGCAATTTTTACGTCTATCAAGATGAGGGGTCGCCCTACAATGGCTACCTTGAATCGGGTTGGATGGGCGACCACGGCGACATCACCTTCGATGCCGGCGACACCTCGGCTCCCTACAGTGGGAGTACAGCCGTCCGCATCGATTACTCTGCTGCCGCTGGCCAGGGGCAGCAATGGGCCGGTATCTACTGGCAGGCCCCGGCCTACAATTGGGGTGACCGAACTGGCGGTTTTGACCTGAGCGGCGCAGCTCGCCTTACTTTTTGGGCTAAGGGTGTTTCTGGCAATGAAAAAATTGAATTCCTGGTGGGCGGTATCCTGGGCCAGTACGCTGATTCGGTGCAGCCTGCGCGTTCCACCGGTGTGATCACCCTGAGCACCGGCTGGCAACAATACACTATCGACCTGAGCGGGGCGGACCTGTCTAACATTGGCGGTGGATTTGCCTGGACAGCCACCCAGGCAGACAACCCAGGCGGCGCAACCTTCTTCCTGGATGACATCCGCTTCGAAAACGCCTCGACCGACCCGGCGTTGGCCGACGCTTTTTTGCCGCCACCTTTTGATCCTGATTCTTACACGATGGATGTGGGACACACCTACGACAATGCCCTGGCTATATTAGCATTTCTGGCTGGCGGCGACTCGAACGACGCAGCCCGCGCCAAACTGCTGTCGGACAGCCTCATTTTTGCCCAGCAAAATGACGAGATTGCGGACGGGCGTATTCGCAACACCTATTATGCGCGCGAGTTGAGCACTAACACCGGCGTTGCCCGTCACAACTACGACAAATACGGCAACGGCACCACCACCGGCAACGCGGCCTGGGCAATGTTAGCCCTGCTGCGCTATTACGAGCTTTACGGCGGCAGTCAATACCTTAACGCTGCCACACAAATGGGTCAGTGGATTGTGAATAACACCTACGATACCCAAGGCGCGGGCGGCTACACGGGCGGTGTGGCCGGCTGGGAACCCAATCAAGAGATACTAACCTACAAATCCACCGAACATAATATTGACGTGTACGTCGCCTTCATGAAGCTCTATGAAGCCACCAGCGACGTCACCTGGAAAACGCGCGCCTTGCATGCCAAAAACTTTGTGGCCGCTATGTGGAACAATACCGACGGGTATTTTTACACCGGTACCCAGCCTGACGGCGTAACCATCAATGCCGATGAACTCCCCCTGGATGTGAATACCTGGGGCGTGCTGAGTATGGGCGAAGTGAACAAATACGGGCGTGGACTGACCTATGCTCGCTGGAATCATCAGACCCGCGACAATACCACAGGTGTTGTGTTTCAGGGCTTTGACTTCAACGACGACCTGGACGGCGTGTGGTTTGAGGGCACAGCTCAGATGGTCACGGCTTTGCAGGTACAGGGTCTCACCGGAGAAGCTAACTCTTTCTTGAGCCAGGTTCGTCTGGCGCAGAGCAGCGCCCCCCATGCCAATGGTCTGGGTATTGTGGCTGCCAGTCAGGACGGCTTGAGTACCGGCTTCAATTTACCAACCGGCGGACCATGGAACTATTACAATCGTTTACACGTGGGCGCAACTTCCTGGTTCATCTTTGCTGAATTGGGATATAATCCCTACTGGGGTATCTCAACCGCTGCAACTATCCCTTATGAGGGACAGTATTAATCCACAAGGAGTTTTCAGCGGTCAGTTTTACTGCTGATAGCCAACCGCTGACGGCTGAAAGTTAAATTTTCATCGCCTGCGGTACACCACAGGCGATGAAAACGGGGGGATTCGGGAGGACACTCCCCCGATTCTTGCCTTTCAAACCTATTTTCAAGGGAGTGGTATCAGCTATGTTGAAAGAAAAATCAATCCGACAAAATAACCTCAGCCATCGGTTGAGAGTGATACGGCAAAATATGACCCGGTATCGCCTGGCTTACCTGATGATTTTACCCACCGTACTGGCGATGTTGCTGGTTCATCTGGTGCCCACGATCGAAGCGTTTTATATGTCGTTGCTCAACCTCAATCAGTACACCCTGGGCCAATTTTTGAACGCTCCCTTTGTAGGATTGGCTAACTATCGCCTATTGCTCACCACGCCAGACAACCCCATTGTCAGCGGTCTGGGAACTGCTGCCCGCAACACTATCATCTATGCTATTGTCGTCAATATCGGCACGTTGAGTATCGGGATGGTTCTGGCGCTGCTGCTGAACCGCCCCTTTCGGGGACGTGGGCTGGCCCGCACGCTACTGCTGCTGCCCTGGGTGGTGCCTACTTATGCTGTGGGTTTGCTGTGGGGAATGATGTGGTTGCGAGACCGGGGCGTGGTAAATATGATCCTGGTAGACTGGTTGCACTTATTGTCTGATAAACCATTTTGGCTCATCGGTCCCAATACCCTGTGGGCCATCATCATCCCCACCGTTTGGCGGCAGTTGCCCTTCGCTACGGTAATGCTTCTTTCCGCATTGCAAACGGTGCCGCCGGACTTGTATGAGGCGGCGGCCATTGACGGTGCTTCGGGCTGGCAGCGTTTCAGGAATATCACCTTGCCCCTCATCCGACCAGTGGTGGCCATCATGATGTTGTGGGGCGCTGTTTTCGCCATTTTTGGCTACAACATTGTGGTGATGATGTTTGGCAATGGTGGCGGGTACCCCGGCGAGTGGGGCGATCTGTTGATGCCAGCCCTGGAACGCCAATCGTTTCGCTACTGGCTCTTTGGACTGGGGTCAGCAGCTTCTACGATGATGATGTTTGGTATGATGATTCTGGTGCTGGTCTGGTACCGCACCTTCCGCACGTCACTAATTCAGGAGTGAATTTATGGAAATCCTATCCCCCTGGTTGCGCAAACAGCTCACTAACCGTCTGGCCGACCTGCTCTTGTTGAGCATTATCGTCGTCATCCTCTTTCCTATTGCCTGGATGGTGCTCAACTCCCTCAGAACCAATCAAGAGATTCTGAGTACTTCCGCTCTGTTGCCCCGCCAATGGCAGTTACGTAATTATATTGATCTGTGGCAGCAGGTTAATTTCGGACTATATTTCCGCAACAGTCTGATTGTATGCGGTACAACAACCCTCATTGTTAGTGTGCTGGCCACTTTCAGCGGTTATGCTCTGTCCCGATTTCGCTTCCCCGGCGCAGACCTGTTTGGCCTGACCGTCTTGGGCACGCAACTTATCCCCGGCATCCTTTTTTTGCTACCCTTGTACACCAATTTCATCTTCATTAAAAAGCGTTTAGGGGTGCCGCTTGTGGGAACCAATGCCGGGGCAATTGTACTCTATACTGCTTTCTTCTTGCCCCTGTCGTTATGGATTTTGCGCAGTTTCTTCGCCGCCATCCCCCGCGATCTGGAGGAAGCGGCCCTGATTGACGGCTGCACTCCTTTTGGCGCTTTCTGGCGCGTTATCCTGCCCCTGGCTCGACCCGGCCTGGTGGCAACCGCCATTTACGTTTTTCTCACTGCCTGGGATGAACTTCTCTTTGCCTGGGTGTTAGACGTGCGCACTATCCCGGTCGGCATCCGGCTTTACGTCGGTCAATATACCAATCGCTTCGACCTGATGTCGGCGGCTTCGGTGGTGGCTACCTTGCCGGTACTGATCATCTTTTTCGTGCTTCAGAAACAGATGATTAGCGGACTCACCGCCGGCGCTGTTAAGTAAAGAAGCGGCTTCACCCATTCAAACTTTCATTACAAAGGAGTTTTACCGATGCCCACCGTTTCAACTTCCCCCTTCCGACCACCCGAAATTCCAACCGTTGCCTGGAGCCGTTCCCTTGGCCAACCACTTGATACTCCTGCCCGGCCCCGTGCTGTGCAGCAACCCACTTTTGACGATGGCTACTGGCAGGGATTGCCTCTGGGCGGCCTGGGAGCCGGCAGCATCGGACGTACCTACCGGGGTGATTTTGCCCGTTGGCATTTGGACCCTGGCACACATCACTATCAGTCCCTTCCCGGCTGTATGTTCTCTGCTTCTATAGCTCAGGGGGAACAGCGGTTTACCCAGGCCTTGTGGACCGAACACCCCCGCGATGGCGTCTTGTCCAACTGGGCATGGAACTATCCTCAAGAAGCCGGAACTTACGCTGCCCTCTTTCCTCGGGCCTGGTTTGTTTACGATGCTTTTCCCATTCGCCTGTGGAGCGAGCAATTCTCGCCTGTCTTGCCCCACAATTATCAAGAAAGCAGTTATCCCCTGGCCGTTTTCCTCTGGACGGCCCTCAACCCTACCCCTGAGCCAGTCAGTGTCAGTATCCTTTTTACCTGGCAAAACCTGATCGGTTACTGGGCAAAGGGTGGTCCCCCACCGGACATTGCCAACTGGATTGAACAGGAAGCGCTGACCGAAGGGACAATGCGCGGGGTGGTACTGGGTCGAGAGGAACAGACGGTGACTGAGGCATGGGATGGCTCGTTTGCTATTGCTGCTCTGGAAACGCCAGGGGTAACGGTAACGTATCATTCCCGCTTCCCTCTTGATGATAGCAACGATTTGTGGACCAATTTTGCCCGGCAAGGGCGGCTATCTAATCTGAATGATCGCCGTCGGGCCAAGCCAGGGCAGGCCATCGGCGGCGGCGTGTGTGTTAGTTTTAACCTGCTGCCAGGTGAGAGCCGGACAGTTCCCTTCGTCCTGGCCTGGGATTTCCCGCTGATGCAATTTGGAAGTGGAAGGCGCTGGTATCGCCGTTACACCCGTTTTTGGGGCCACAGTGGGCGCAATGCCTGGCCCATCGCTCGCGAGGGCCTGCTGCGCTACCGCGATTGGCGGAACAAAATCATAACCTGGCAAGAACCTGTCTTAAGCGATCCAGAACGCCCAGACTGGTACAAAACCGCTCTTTTCAACGAATTATATTATTTGGTTGACGGCGGCAGCGCCTGGGAAGCTGGTTCACCCGACCAGTCTGACCCCGCCGAAGCCCCCGCCGCCGATGTGGGGCGTTTTGCCCTGCTGGAATGTTTCGATTATCCGTACTACGAAACCCTCGATGTGCGTTTTTACAGCTCTTTCCCCTTGCTACTTTTCTGGCCTGAGCTGGAAAAGGGCATTATGCGCCATTTTGTCAATAGCGTGACCGAAGAGGACTTTACCTCTCGCCGCATCGTCTCCAATGGCGCAATGGCCCCACGCAAATTGAGTGGCGCCCTGCCTCACGATCTGGGAATGCCCGCCGAAGACCCCTGGTGCCGGGTCAACGCCTATGACTGGCAAGACTCTAATGTTTGGAAGGATATGAACAGCAAATTCGTCTTGCTGGTCTATCGCGATGTTTTTTTCAGTGGCGATTGGGAGTTTGCCGCCGAAGCCTGGCCCGCTGTACAGCAAGCCCTGACTTATTTGCAAGCGATGGATCGAGACGGTGATGGTCTGCCTGAGAACGAGGGTCTGCCCGACCAAACCTATGACACCTGGCCCATGTCCGGACCCAGCGCCTATTGCGGCGGCTTGTGGCTGGCGGCTTTGCAAGCAGCCATTGCTCTGGCCGACCAACTGGGAGATCAGGCGGCGGCGGATCGCTATCGAGTCTGGCTGCAACGCGGGCAGACCAGCTTTGAGCGAACACTCTGGAATGGGAGATACTATCGTTTTGATACGAGCGCCGGCGGCCACGTGGTAATGGCAGACCAGTTGGCTGGTTTATGGTATGCCTTGTTAACCAACCTGCCGCCAATTGTCCCTCTGGAACATGCCCGTTCAGCCTTGAAGACGGTGGTGGCATTGAACGTGCGGAATTTTGCCGGAGGACAGATGGGTGCGGTCAACGGCATGTTTCCCGATGGGCAGGTGGACGAATCAAGCGAGCAATCGCAGGAAGTGTGGAGCGGTACGACCTACGCCCTGGCAGCCTTGCTTGGACACCTGGGATTGTGGGACGAGGCCTGGCAAACAGCCTGGGGAATTTATCATACCACCTATGAAACACGAGGGCTGTGGTTTCGCACTCCAGAAGCGTGGGACCGTTTCGGGCATTTTCGGGCCAGTCTGTACCTGCGTCCCCTGGCAATTTGGGCTTTAGAAATGGCCCTTGCCCACCGTTAAAACCGGTGAGTTCAAAGCAAATCTGGCAGGCAGTGAGGTGTAGTTTGTCAATAGCAATCGTCTCAAAGTCAACTACTACCTGCCTTTAGCCGGTAGTAGTTGACTATATCGCCGCAGTGAAAGCCGAAATTCTGGCGCACGCCTCCTCCGCGCTGGTGATGGTGGACTTTTTCGTCCCCCAAATTGTCGCGCCGGGCTGGTATGTATTGCAGTTGGTTTTTCAGGGAGATGATGAGACTGTCGGGCAAGAGCGTATCGCGGTCTCTGTCACCTTTGCCATTGCGCACAATAATTTGCTGCTGCTCGAAATTGATGTCCTTCACCCGCAGACGAACCCCTTCCATCAACCTTAAGCCGCTGCCATATAAAACCTGGGCGATGAGGCGATTAACTTCATCTTTGCTCATCACCACCGGCAAGCGCACGGCATCGATTTTGCCGTGCGGTTTCTTTTTTAGGACGTGGCGATACAGAAACAAGATGGCAGAGAAGGCCTGATTTTGCGTGGATGGTGCGACATTCT
>CAYPUV010000021.1:24224-27267 GCA_964413895.1 uncultured Anaerolineaceae bacterium | reverse complement strand
CCCCTGGTGAGACTGGTCATTGACAAGTGCCTGTTGAGCAATGTAAAATTGAAAAAAGAAGCTTTCTCACGGACTGATAACGGGTAGGAGGTTGGGGGATGAATGATCAGCAAAAAACAAAAGAGCAACTTGTTGATGAACTCGCACAATTGCGTCGGCGGGTGGCCAGCGTAGAAAAAGAATTGGCGCAGCACAAACGGACAGAAGAAGCGCTCCGGGCAACGATTCAACGGCAAGAGTCTTGGATTTCCCTAATTACCATGGTGGCACAAACCCTGCCTGATCTGATCTGGGCAAAAGATATGGAGGGAAAATATCTCTTTGTCAACAAAGCCATGTGTGAAAAGCTGCTGAACGCCCGTGATACCGAAGAGCCACTGGGCAAAACGGATCTGTATTTTGCCCGGCGGGAGCAGCAAGCACACCCGGAAAATCCACAGTGGTATACCTTTGGTGAAATATGCATGGCCTCGGATGCGGAGGTGATGAAAAATAAACGACCCCAACGGTTCGATGAGTACGGCTATGTTAGGGGAAAGTTACTTCACCTGGACGTTAACAAAGCGCCGTTGTGGGATGAAACCGGCAAAATGATGGGAACAGTTGGTGTGGGGCGCGACATTACACGTGAAAAAAGATTGGCGGCAGAGCGCGAGAATCTTCACCACGCGCTGCAAGAGAGTGAAGCGCGTTACAAAGAGATATTTAAAAATGCTCCCGGCGCTATTATGCTGATTGATCCAGAAACCGGCAAAATCCTCGATGTCAATAAAGCTGCTTCTAATTTGCTGGGCCGGCCACGCGCAGAAATAATTGGCATGCATCAATCGCAATTTCTTTCCCCGGATCAAAAAGAAGAGGTATCCGAATCGTTTGCCGAATACGTACAAAACGCGGACTCAGAGGCGGGGGCCGAGCAGCCTTTCAAAGGCACGGTGCTTGCTAGCGATGGGAAGGGAATCTCGGTTGAAGTTATAGCGCGCACAATCTTTATTCAAGGCAAATCGGTTATTCAAGGTGTTTTCCATAATATTTCTCGACGCAAACAAATAGAAGAAGCCTTGCGTCTTCGTGAACGTACGTTTCGCAGCGTGGTTCAATTGTCGCACGATGGCATTATGCTCACCGATGAACAGGGTATTATTGTGGAATGGAATCGGGGAATGGAACAAATTTTCCAACTTCCCCGTGAAAAAACAGTCGGTCAACCAATCGCGGACGTTCAGTTTCAACTGACGGTGGCAGAGCGGAGAACACCGGAACTGTATGAACGCATTAAAACAGAGCTGGCTCATTTTTACAATACAGGGGTCCTCTTAAAATTGAACAAAATTCACGAAGTCACCATTCAACGTCCCAATGGCGAGATTCGGATTGTGCAGCAATCGGGCTTTGCCATCAAAACAGAAAAAGGATTTATGCTGGCTAGTGTCTCTCGTGACGTTACAGAACAGGTGCACGTGGAAACTCAATTGCGAAAACTGTCTAATGTTGTAAAACACGCCGCCGATGCGGTTTTAATTACCGACAAAGAAGGAACAATCGAATACGTGAATCCCGCATTTGAAAAAACAACAGGGTACACGGCCGAAGAAGTCCTGGGACAAAAACCCCGGTTATTAAAATCCGGGCAACATACACAGGCATTTTACAAGCGAGTATGGGATACTATTTTGGCCGGGCATGTGTTTCGAGATGTATTTATTAACCGGAAAAAAGATGGGACGCTGTATTCTGAAGAAAAAATAATCACGCCGATTATAGATGCCCATGGAAACATAACCCACTTTGTTTCCACAGGGCGCGACATTACAAACCGCATTCGCATGGAACGCGCATTGCGCGCAAGTGAAGAACGATATGCCCTTGCTACTGCCACGGGGAAGGTGGGAGTTTGGGACTGGAATATAAAAACCGGGGAAATGTATATTGACCCTGATTTGAAGGCGATGCTCGGTTACAGAAATAATGAAATAGAAAACCACGTTAAGGCTTGGGGTAAACTCATCCATCCTGATGATGTGGAAGAGGTAAAGCATGCGGTTAGAGCTTGTTTGAAGGGTGAATTACCGCAATACGAATTAACGCATCGCATAATTCATAAGAATGGTGAAGCACGCTGGTTTTTGGCGCGTGGCACAGCTGTATGGGACGAAGATGGAAATCTGGAACGAATGTTGGGTACGGACACCGATATTACTGAATTGGTGCAGGTGCGGTTGGCAGAAAAAGAGCAACGACTCTTGGCAGAAACAATGCGTAAAGTGACATTGGTGCTGGTTTCTCGTACCGATACAAAGACTGTCCTGGATGAAATTCTCCAACAGGCGCAGCGATTGGTGCCATACACAACGGCCAACATCGCATTGTTCAAAGGAGATGCGCTTTACATTGCTCTTGCAGTGGGGTATGAGAAATTTGGTTGTGCTGAATTTATGAAAACGCTGTCTTTTTCTATGGAAACACATCCTGTAAACCGGCAAGTTGTCCAAACGCGGCGGCCACTGGTTGTTTATGATACACGCCAGGAACCAAATTGGCGTACATTTGAACCCACAGCCTGGATCATGTCTTATCTGGCGATGCCCATTATTCTCCACAATCGCGTTCTGGGTGTGTTGCAATTAGATAGCGACACGCCGGAAACATTTTCTTATGCTGATGCGGACCGCTTGCAGCCATTGGTGAACGCTGCCGCCATCGCTATGGAAAACGCGCGTCTGTATGAGCAGGCCCGACAGGATGCTGAAACCAAAGCGATGTTGCTAAAAGAGGTTAATCATAGGGTTAAAAATAATCTATCCGCTATTATTGGGCTACTGTACACGGAACAAAGGCATATAAAACAGCAGCCACATCTCAACTATGAAAACATGATGGATGATTTGATCAACCGGATACGAGGATTGGCTACGGTTCATGATATGCTTTCTGCTTCAGGGTGGAAGTCCCTGCGGTTGAGTGATTTGATACAACAAATTATTCGCACGGTAACGCAAGTATTGCCCACCGGCCAATGGATTCAAGCCACTATTTCTCCGTC
>CAYPUV010000021.1:0-24124 GCA_964413895.1 uncultured Anaerolineaceae bacterium | reverse complement strand
ATTTCTCCGTCTCAAGCCAACAACCTCGCGTTGGTGATTAATGAACTGGCGACGAACACCGCAAAACACGCAGCGAAGGATAATCCAACCATACACATCACAGTTTCAATTAACCAACAAGAAAAAACGATTCAATTAGAATTTCGGGATGATGGACCGGGGTACCCGCCTGATGTGTTAAAAAAGAAACAACACAGTACCGGGCTGTATCTTGTTCAAATGCTTGTTGAGCGAGGCCTGAGTGGGGAATGGACCTTGCGCAGCGACCATGGCGCTGTCACCACCATTCGATTCCCAAAAATGAAGGAACACGATAATAATAATGTGCTGCACGCGGTACACGAGAATAAGTTCAATTGATGGCCGGCTGGAATAAAAAAACGCGAGAGCAACCGCTCTCGCGTTTTTCCTTTCTTCAGGTGTGGCTCAGGCATATAAATCCACCCGACCCGTTTCCATCATTTTCATTAGCGCTTCGGCCAGCATTTTTTGTTGGTCTTGCGTCTGCTTGATGACCGACACGGCAATCTGGTCTTGAACCTGCAACCCTTTTTGCGCGGTGGCTTGCATCGCCAGCGAATTTTGCATGCTTGCACCGGATATGCTTGATACGCCCATAACTTACCTCAAATTATTTCTGCGGCTATTGTATCACAGTTTTCGGGGAACGTGGGTAAAGTCATCGTAAAAAATGGTGGTTTGTGCAATACCAATTGAGGTATTCGGGAAATGCGAAACATTAGGGGAACAGTAGTGACAGAGCACTGCTCTGTCACTAAATTCTCCAAAACTCCAATAACCAATCTCTAGATTGTGTTGACGTTTCATTTTTTGCGGGGAAAACGCATGCTGAGTAGCGCTGAGCTTGTCGAAGCGCGTATCGAAGTGACGTTTTCCCCGCTGATTCCGCTCCCTGAGTGCCCTTTGGGTGTATCGAAGGATATGAAATCACGCAATACGCAATACGCAATACGTTTTTACGCCACCACTTCCCCTTCCACCACCGGGATGTCCACATGAAAGGTCAGCCCATCGCCGTTGGCGTCCACGCGGATGGTGTCGCCGTCCAAAAATTCGCCTGCCAACAACTTCATCGCCAGCGGATCTTGCAGGTAGCGCTGGATGGCGCGTTTAAGCGGGCGTGCCCCAAAGGTCGGGTCGAAGCCCACCTCTGCCAGAAAAGTTTTGGCGGCATCGGTCAATTCCAGTGTGATGTGCCGTTCTGTCAGCAGCCCCAGCAGATGCTCCAACTGGATGTCCACAATGCGGCGCAAGTCTTCTTTGCTCAGGCTGTGGAAGACGATGACTTCGTCGATCCGGTTCAAAAATTCAGGACGGAATTGCTGGTGCAGCAGCGATAACACCTGCTCTTTCGCCGCTTCTGCACCCATTTCCTGAATGAGATGGCTGCCGATGTTGCTGGTCATAATGACCACCACGTTCTTGAAGCTCACCGTGCGCCCGTGGCTGTCGGTCAATCGGCCATCGTCCAGCAATTGGAGCAGCACGTTGAACACTTCCGGGTGCGCTTTTTCAATTTCATCAAACAGCACCACACTGTATGGCTTGCGGCGCACGGCTTCGGTGAGCTGACCTCCTTCATCATAGCCCACGTAGCCCGGTGGGGCGCCCACCAGGCGGCTGACGGTGTGGCGTTCCTGATATTCACTCATATCAATGCGTACCATCGCCTGTTCATCATCAAACAAGAATTCCGCCAGCGCGCGGGCGAGTTCCGTTTTCCCCACACCGGTCGGCCCCAAAAAGATGAATGAACCGATGGGGCGGTTGGGGTCGTTCAACCCGGCGCGGGTGCGACGCACGGCATTTGCCACTGCGCGGATGGCTTCATCTTGCCCCACCACTCGCCGGTGCAGCCGGTCTTCCATTTTCAACAACTTTTCTTTTTCGCCTTCCAGCAATTTGCTCACCGGAATGCCCGTCCAGCGCGAAACAATATCGGCGATGTCTTCCGCATCCACTTCTTCTTTCAACAGTGACCCCTGCGCCTGAAGCTCGTGCAAACGGGCCTCTTGTTGGATCAGCGTAGATTCTAATTCGCGCAGCGTGCCATAGCGCAGGCGGGCGGCGGTTTCCAAATCCTGGTGCCGCTCGGCGCGTTCAATGTCGATGCGGGTGGCTTCAATTTTTTCTTTGGTTTGCTGCAATGCTTGAATCGCCTCTTTTTCATTTTGCCAGCGCGCCGTCAACCCTTTCGATTGCTCGTTCAGGTCTGCCAATTCATTTTCCAATTTCGATAGCCGTTCTTTGCTGGCGGCGTCTTTTTCTTTTTTCAACGCCTCGCGTTCAATTTCCAACTGCATGATGGCGCGGTCGATTTTATCCAGCTCGGTCGGTTTGCTGTCGATTTCCGTGCGCAGGCGACTGGCAGCTTCGTCAATCAGGTCGATGGCTTTGTCGGGCAAAAAACGATCGCTGATGTAGCGATGACTCATGGTGGCGGCGGCGATGACCGCGCTATCTTGAATGCGCACGCCGTGATGCACCTCGTATTTCTCTTTCAGCCCCCGCAGAATACTGATGGTGTCTTCCACCGATGGCTCATCCACCAGCACCGGCTGGAAGCGGCGTTCCAGCGCGGCATCTTTTTCCACATATTTGCGGTATTCATCCAACGTAGTCGCCCCGATGGTGTGCAGTTCGCCCCGCGCCAGCATCGGTTTGAGCATGTTGCCGGCGTCCATCGCGCCCTCTGCCGCGCCTGCGCCGACGACGGTGTGCAATTCATCAATGAAGAGGATGATTTGCCCTTCGCTTTCTGAAATTTCTTTCAGCACGGCTTTCAGGCGTTCCTCAAATTCGCCGCGGAATTTTGCGCCCGCAATCAGCGAACCCATATCCAGCGCGAAGAGGGTTTTGTGCTTTAATCCTTCCGGCACGTCGCCGCGCACAATGCGCTGTGCCAGCCCTTCGACGATGGCGGTTTTGCCCACCCCCGGCTCGCCGATGAGTACCGGGTTATTTTTGGTGCGCCGGCTAAGCACCTGAATCACCCGCCGAATTTCTTCATCTCGCCCAATCACGGGATCGATTTTCCCCTTGTGGGCCAGGTCGGTCAGGTCGCGTCCGTATTTTGCCAGCGCATCGTAGGTGGTTTCCGGGTTTTGACTGGTGACGCGCTGATTACCGCGCACCTGCGCCAACGCCTGCAAAATGGCGTTGCGGTCGGTGGGGAAAGATTTGATGGTGTCTGCCAGCGCCAAAAACAGGTGCTCGGTGCTGACGTATTCATCTTTCATTTTGGCGGCGGCATCTTCTGCCATACGGAGCACGGTGTGCAGCGCCTGCCCCACACCGGGTTGACTGCCGCCGTACACTTTGGCGCGGCTGGAAAGCTCGGTGTGCAGGCTCGACGCCCAGCTTTCTGGATTGATGCCCAATCGGCGGGCGAGTTGCGGCACAATGCCGCCTTCTTGCTGTAGCAGCACCAGCAGCAAATGTTCGGGTAGAATTTCGCTGGCACTGAAGTCTTCCGCCAACTTTTGGGCGCTTAAAATTGCTTCTTGTGATTTTTCGGTATATTTGTTCAGGTTCATAATCGGGATGTCTCCTTTACCTGAGAGTATTTTTGCCTATAATGCGAAAAACACATTGTGTAATAGTTCATTACATTTTACGCACTACGCAATATGCAATACAGGTACCATCTTCAGTGTAGTCCCGTTTGGTTAGAATCGCACTAAAAATTCATTAGATGGATATTAGAGGGTGCATTTCAGCTTGGGGCAACTTTAATGACAGCATCCTGAGTAGCGCGGAACAACGTGGCGCGCGTAGCGAAGGGTGCAGGTGAGCGGCGAATTCCGGCAGACCCGCCCCCTTCGCTACGGCTTTCGCCGGGCTACAGCCTGCTCAGGATGCTAAACTCGGATATTTGCCAAAAAACTGAAACGCACCCTTATAAACAGGGCAATCGCATACTCAATGGAGCGTACCCAGGCGGCGGGATTTTTCTTGAAAAATCCACGGTAAAAACTTGTATTTTGTTAAAATCTCATCCGTGTAGGGACAGAGCAGTGCTCTGTCCCTACAAATTGACCTGACAAACCACAAATCTTGCTTCAAAAATCAGTATGCGATTGCTCTGCCCCTATTAAATGAATGCCTGATTTTCGGCGAAAGGTATGATATAATGAAGTTGATCTGGCAGCACCAATATGCAGCATGAGCGTACAACAATGGCAGATACCCCATCTAAAAATCAAACGCATTCCACAAACAGCGAACCGGGATCAAAATACACGGTACACCAGCTCGAATATCTGGTAGATATTACCCGCTATTTAACCGAAAGCCTGGATGTGCAGGAAGTGTTGCAGCGGATTGCAACGGGAGCGGTAGAAATAGTAGCGGCGGCCGGATGTGCTATTTATTTGCTGGAAGATGACGGTGAAACCCTGACTCCGATGGTGGTGATTGATCCCCAATATAAAGCTGAAATTCTGGCGACGCCCCTGAATATTGACACCAGCTTTACCGGATACGCCGTAAAAGCAGGACAGGGGGTAATTTTTAACGATGCCGATGGCAACCCCATCGGGCAGAAAATTCCGGGGATGCCGGATGAGGACGAAAGTATCCTCTGTGTGCCGTTCATTGCTGATGGGAAGAAACTGGGCGCGATGACCCTCAATAAAATTGCGGAACACTTCACCACAGCGGACTTGACACTGGCTGAAGCCTTTGCTCGCTATGCCGCCATCGCACTGAAGAATGCACAGGCATACCGCGTCATTCAAGAAAATGAAACCCGTTTTCGCATGGTCTCTGAACTCACCTCAGACTACGCTTTCGCCTTTCGCGTGGAACCAGACGGCACACTGGTAAACGAGTGGGTTACCGGAGCACTGCAACGCATCATCGGCTATTCAGCAGCGGAACTGCGCGCACGCGGGGGGTGGCCAGGTATCGTTTACCCCGATGATTTAATGCATTCCATGCGTCAACTTAAAAACCTGCTGGCCAATCAATCAGGCGTGGTTGAGTATCGTATCATCACCAAAAAGGGTGATATTCGCTGGATGCGCGATTATGCTCGCCCGGAATGGAGCGACGCCGCACAGCGGGTGGTGCGCATCTTCGGCGCGGTACAAGATATTACCGAAAAGAAGCGTGCAGAAATAGCCCTGCGAGAGAGTGAAGCTCGTTTTCGCGCGCTGTTCGATGGTATTCCAGCGATATGCTGGACATTCGATCGCGACGGACGCATTTTGGAATGGAACAAAACGGCTGAACAAGTGTACGGGTGGTCGGCAGAAGAAGCGGTGGGCAAAACAATGTTCGAGTTGATGGTTCGGCCAGAGAATGTGGAACAGACCAAACGAGGCATCGAATCTGTATTTCGGGGGGAAGAAATTCATGATATGGAATTTACAGATGTTTGCGCCGATGGCACAACCTGTACCGTATTGGCGCATGAATATCCATTAAGAGATGCCACAAGACAGGTGATAAAAGGTATTTGTGCTGAATTGGATATTACTGCCCGCAAACAGGCGGAAGAAGATCGAGAGCGCGCGTTAAACCAGTATCAATCGTTGGCAGAAAATGCCCCTTATGGGCTTGCTCAAATTGAACGCGAAACGGCTGTCCGGTATTTGAATTCTAAATTTACAAAATTGTATGGATACGATATTAACGATATTCCCGACATGCCAACGTGGTTTCAAAAATTATTTCCAGACCCGGAATATCGGGAAATGGTTAGAACAACGTGGATGGCACATTCGCAGCAGCTTGAGGGTGGAAAAAAAGAGCCCCCCTCGCCCATTTTCACCGTTACATCGAAAGATGGTCGAGCAGTGATTACCCAGTTCTATGGGATAAAATTGGACGACGGCAGTTTTTTGATCACGCTAGAGGATATTACGGCGCAAAAAGAAGCCGAAGCTGCATTGAAAGAAAGTGAAGCGCGATTGCGGCAGGCGCAAAAAATGGAATCGATTGGCACGCTGGCGGGCGGCATTGCCCACGATTTTAACAACCTGCTCACCGCCATCAATGGCAATGCAGAATTGGCGCTGATGAAATTGAAAGGCAACCATCCCGCGCGAAAGAATGTTGAAGGGACCATTGCGGCGGGCAACCGCGCTGCCAGGTTGACCAGCCAACTGTTGGCGTTCAGCCGGCGACAAATGTACCGCCCTCAGAAAATATACGTTAACCAACTGGTTGAGGGGTTGGATAACATGTTACGTCATCTTATCCGTGAGGATATTGCCATCGAAACCAACCTTGCGCCCAACCTCGCCCCCATCAACGCCGACCCCCATCAGCTTGAGCAGATTCTGGTGAATCTGATGGTCAATGCCAGAGACGCCATCTATGAACAAACGAACCCCGCCCGCCCGAAGAAAATTACCATTGAAACGGCTCAAGTTTATCTGGATGACTCTTTCACGCAAACGCATCCCGGTAGCGCTCCTGGTCACTACATCCACCTGTGTGTGAGCGATACTGGTGTGGGAATGGCAGAAGCGGTCAAAGACAAAATTTTTGAGCCGTTTTTCACCACCAAACCCAAAGGCCGGGGAACAGGGTTGGGGTTGGCAACGGTGTACGGCATTGTCAAACAAAACAAGGGCAATATTTTCGTTTACAGCGAGCCGGGTATTGGCACAACCTTTAAAATTTACTGGCCCCTCGCCGATCAGTCTGCTTTGGCAGAGCAATTCTTTGCGGAAGAACCCCCTCCGTTGCTGGAGGGGAATGAAACAATTTTGCTGGTGGAAGATGACCCACAGGTGCGTGCCTTTGCCACCGATTCGTTGCGCGCGTTGGGGTATCGCTTGCTGGTGGCAGAAAACGGCGAAAAAGCGCTCGACCTGCTGGCGCAGCAGCACACAACGATCGATTTGCTGTTAACTGATGTGATTATGCCGCAAATGGATGGTCCGCAGTTGGCGGACACGCTGCAAAAACAAATGCCCGCGCTGCCGGTACTGTTTATGTCGGGCTACACCGACGATTTGGTGGGGCGCAAAGGATTGTTGGCGCAAGAAATTAATTTTTTACAAAAGCCATTTTCCACCCGTACTCTGGCGCACAAAGTACGGTCGGTGTTGGATACGCAGTCAAAAGGATTGTGACGATGACCAAAACCACACAAATTATTTTTATGGCGCTGGTGATGCTGGCGACAGCGGCATGCGCTTCCACGCCGGTGGCATCCATATCCCCCATCTCTCCCGCCGAGACAACCGGTGCCAGCACAACTATTGCGCCGCCGACAGCGACTGCTACCGCCATCCCCACAACGGCTCCTCCCGATACCCCGTCGCCCTCGCCCCCTGCCTCTACCGCCAACGCCGATGTGCTCTTTGTGAAAGCGGTACAATCAGCAACTGGCACATGGACATTTAATGTGACCGTGGCGCACCCCGACACGGGCTGGGATGATTATGCCGATGGCTGGGACGTGGTGCTGCCCGATGGGGCGGTGGTGAAACCCAACCCCACCGATCCGTTTACCCGATTATTGGTGCATCCTCATGAAACCGAGCAACCCTTCACTCGTTCGCAGTCCGGCATTCGCATTCCCGCCGAAATGACCACGGTTACTGTGCGAGCGCACGATTTGGTCGATGGATGGGGCGGAAAAACCGTTACTGTGGATTTGTCGCAATCTGCCGGTGATGGGTTCGAGGTGCAAAAATAATCGACACATATCCCCCGAACGGATGCCACAGGGCAATTAGTATGGAACAATTATGAAAATATCAGTTTATATTGCAACGAGTCTTGACGGTTTTATTGCCAGAGAAAATGGCGAACTTGACTGGCTTCCGGGAAGCGATGGCACAACCGGAGATGAAGATTTCGGTTTCAACGCTTTTTTTAATTCAGTGGATGTTTTGGTCATGGGGCGCAAAACGTATGAAACAGTACTGTCTTCCGGGCAATGGTTTTATGGAGAGAAACAGGTGGTGGTGCTCAGTCGCACGTTAACCCGTGTTGCAGATTCGTTGCCCGGCACCGTTGAATTGCGAGCATGTTCGCCAGCGACGCTAGCGGCAGACCTTGCGGCATCGGGTGCGCAGCATGTTTATGTTGATGGTGGGCAAACAATTCAGAGTTTCTTGAATGCAGGGTTAATTCAAGAAATCATCATCACCCGCATTCCGGTTCTCATTGGCACTGGGATCCCGCTATTTGGAGCGGTACATCGGGATGTAAAACTGTACCACATTGAAACTCAAACGTTTTCCAATGGTTTTGTGCAAAGTCGGTATGAGATTGAACGGTAAATATTAGCGCAAGGGGACGAGAAAACGACAACCCATGACCACATTCGACACAATTACGGCCAATATTCGCAACCCATTCACCCGCACCGCTGACGCCGGCGGCAAAAAATTTGGCACCATTGATGGTGTGTTTCTGCCCACTGTGCTGACCATTTTGGGCGCGGTGATGTATCTGCGCACCGGCTGGGTGGTGGGCAATGCCGGGTTGGGTGGTGGCATTCTGATAATCTTGCTGGCGAATGTCATTACCCTGGCAACCGGGCTGTCTATTGCTTCCGTGGCAACCAACATCCGCGTGGGGGCGGGGGGCGCGTTTTCCATCATTGCCCAGTCGTTGGGGTTGGAAGTGAGTGGCAGCGTGACCGTGCCGTTCTATTTGGCGCAAGCAATTTCGGTGGCATTTTACATTTTTGCGTTCAGTGAAGGATGGCTGCGCATTTTCCCCGCGCATCCGGCAGGGGCGGTGGTGTTTGGCTCGTTTGCGGTGGTATTTGCCGTTGCCTATTTCAGCGTCAGTTTGGCAGCACGGGTGCGCTACCCCATTTTAATCATCATTGTGGCTTCGCTGATTGCTGTGTTTTTGGGGAGTTTCCATCTGTGGGGCGCGTCCGGTGTGACGCAAACTCCCACCCTCTGGGGCGATTTCCCCGATGGTAATTTCTGGGTTATTTTTGCCGTATTTTTCCCGGCGGTGACGGGCGTGCTGGCCGGCGTAAATATGTCTGGCACGCTGAAAAACCCCCGTCGCAGCATTCCACGGGGACTTATCAGCGCTATTGTGGTGACAATGTTGGTCTACTTGGGATTGGCCTACTGGGTGTCACTGGTAGCTACGCCGCAAGAACTGGTCTCGAATTTCACCATTATGGTTGACCGGTCGGTGTATGGGCCGCTGGTGCTGGCAGGTATTTTGGCCGCGACATTTTCCGCCGCGCTCAATTCGCTGGTGGGTGCGCCCCGCGTATTGCGCGCCATCGCCGAGCACGATATTCTGCCGGGCAGTGGTTTTCTGGCCCAAAGATCTGCTGCCGGTGAACCGCGGAATGCTATGTTTGTCACCGGCGGCATCGGCGTGCTGACGCTGATTTTCGGCTTGCTGGGGGGCGGGCTAAACGCCATCGCTCCGCTGATGACCATGTTTTTTCTGATAACCTATGCGGTACTGAATGGCGTGGTGGCACTGGAGCAATCGCTGGGACTGATCAGTTTTCGCCCTCATTTTAAAATACCGCGCTGGGTGCCGATGATTGGCTTGCTGGGGGCAGTGGGGGTGATGTTTTTGATCAACCCCATCTTCGGTTTGGTGGCGGTGGTGGTCATCACGGCGTTATATGTTTATCTCACCCATCGTCAACTGAAAAACCCATTCAGCGATGTGCGCAGCGGTCTGTTTGTGATGCTGGCGGAGTGGGCTGCAATGCGCGTGATTTCTTTACCGCCATCGCAAGAACGAGCGTGGCGTCCCAGTTTGCTGGTGCCAGCGAGGTCAGAGTTGGAACTGCTGGGATGCTATCGTTTTTTGAAGGCGCTAACGTATCCCAGAGGGTCGGTGCATATTGTGGGCATTTATCCGCCGGGGAAAAAATCGCGGGTGGCGCCGGTGGAGGCGTTTGTGCATTCGTTTGCGCAGGATGGGATTTTTGCGCGGGTGGCACTGGTGGAAGGGAATAGTTTTAACCGGGCGCTGCAAGCTGGGCTGGACGTGTTGAGTGGGGCGTTTTTCCATCCAACGGCGCTTTTTTTGCCGGTGGCAAAAGGGAAAAATGGCAAAACCTTGCAAGCCGCCATCGACCGGGCAAGAGAGGATGGTATGGGCGCCATCTTGTATGCCCAGCACTCGTCGGCGCTGTTGGGGCGCGAGCAGACCATCAATGTATGGATTCGAGAGCAAAGTCCCAACTGGGAAATCGGGATGCGATTGACTAATCTGGATTTGTCGCTCTTGCTGGCGTATCAGTTGGCGCAGCACTGGCAGGGAGAAATTCGACTGATAACCATTATCGCTGCTGAAGAAGAACGTGCCAGTGCCGAAGCGTTTTTTAGAATGCTGATTGATTTGGGGCGTATGCCGCGCGACACACGTCGTATCGTTGAGGTGGGCACACTGGATGCATGTCTGCCGCATGTCCCCCTGGCAGATTTGAATATTTTTGGTTTGCAAAACCGGGTAGACGTGGTGTTTATGCGACGGATGGTGGAACACACAAAAGCATCGTGCATTTTTGTGCGTGATTCGGGGAATGAAAGTGCGCTGGCATAAAGTTCAGGCATCATACATCCGAATACTTTCAAAAACCACCGGGTTGTAGAGACAGAGCATTGCTCTGTCCCTACGTTATTTTGAAACATTGACGGCAGAATTCGTAAGGGCAGGCCTGCGTGTTTGCCCGCACAACACGCCATTTGCCTTACTGAATGACATTCAGTTTCGGCTCTGCCGCATACTGTCCTTTGAACTCTGGAGAAAGGTTTTGCACGCTGACGGTCGCTGCGACGGTTTGTGCTATTTTGCGGATAGCTTGCGCTGCCGCCGATTCGGGGTCGCGCACCACAATGGGGTTGCCGCCATCACCGCTTTCGCGCACGGCAATCTCCAATGGAACTTCGCCCAGGAAGGGAACCGTTGTTTCTTCGGCCATTTTTTTGCCGCCGCCGTGACCGAAAATGTCGTAGCGGTTGCCGGTATCGGGGGCGATGAAATAGCTCATATTTTCGATGATGCCCAATAACGGCACATTGAGTTGTTCAAACATCCCCACGCTACGGATCACATCACTGGTAGAAACTTCTTGCGGGGTGGTGACAATTACCGCGCCGGTGAGGTTCAGGCTTTGTGCCAGGCTCAGGCTGGCGTCGCCTGTGCCGGGAGGCAGGTCAATCACCAAATAATCTAAGTTGCCCCAATCCACGTCTTCTAAAAATTGTCGGATTGCGCTATGGAGCATTGGCCCGCGCCAGATGAGTGGCTGTTTGGGGTCAACCAAAAAACCCATACTAATGAGTTTGACGCCGTGACCTACCGGGGGGATAATTTTGCCATTAAAGGCTTTGGGCCGCGTATCCACTCCCATCATCAGGGGGATATTTGGGCCGTAAATATCGGCGTCTAGCAAGCCAACATTCGCGCCATCCAGCGCCAGCGACAGCGCCAAATTGGTGGCCACGGTGCTTTTACCCACACCGCCTTTGCCGCTGGCCACGGCAATGGCGTTGCGGATGCCTATTTCTAACTTGCCCATGAGGCGGGCGTCGGCGGGGACGTTGGAATCCAGCGTAACGGCCACATCGGTTACGCCGGGGATTTGCTTCACTGCAGCCACGCATTCAGCCTCAATTTGCCCTTTTAACGGGCAGGCGGGCGTGGTTAAAACCACGGTAAAGCTCACCGAACCGCCAGAGATTTCAATGTTTTGCACCATGTTCAGGGTAATCAAATCCTGATGGAGTTCTGGCTCAATAACGCGGCTTAGTGCTTCAACAACTTGTTTTTTTGTGATATTTGACATTGGGTAGTCCTCTTTGGTTCAAAAGTAATGCCGCATTCTACTATAAATTTGGTAAACGGCAATCTTGGAAGAGCAAGAGATAAGAGACGTGATGGGAGCAGAATGAAACAAAGGTTTCTCTGCGTTCCACGTCATTTTTTTGCGATTTTGTACGAACACACATTATCGCCTTCAACTTTGCTGTTCAATTTTATAACATTGGCGTTCAGTAATTTAGAGAAAAGGCTTAAATCTTCCTGGCAGGGCCGCTCACATTCTTCGGCCACATGCTGAATGGGACAATTAAACTCGGTGACGATGAATGTGCTTTCATCGTTTTTATTCCAGGTTGCCATGTATCCGTCGGCTTGACGGAGCTCAACCAATTGCGCCACCCGACCTTCTAATGTGTTCGCGTTGACAAAAGGCTTGTACATTTGGGTAATTTTGTTTGACCGTTCTTCAAAAATGGCATCGAGCGCTTCTTGCCCGTACAAATCACGGATGGTCAGAATGAGGTCAGCGGCAAGGTCCTGATAGTTGCGAGGAAAGAGATGATCGGCTTTGGGGGTGAGAAAATAAACAAAACTAGGACGTCCCACCCCCTTTTGCACTTCTTCAAAACCTATCAATTGAGCGTTTTTTAAGGTGTCCAGGTGGCGACGCACTGCTACCGTGCTGATATTTAGCATCTCAGCCAGTTGGTCGGCGGTGAGTCGCCCATATTCTTTGATTGCCAGCAATACTAAACGACGCGTTTTTGGCATTTGGAGGTCATCTAGCAAGCCGTTTTTAGACATAAACGCTCCTCTTCCTTAAAAAGGTCATTGGCATTATAGCACGGTGAGTTTAAGTTGGCAAAAATAAAACAATTTAATAACAAAAAAGTTGACAAATTAAGAGAGGAACGGTAGAATACTGCTCAGACTTTAACCGAGGTAATGTCTTGCCTGGTACAAAAGCTCATCCCAGAAAAATAACGGATAACGGAGAGAAAAAATAATGGCTTTCACACTATCTATTAAAGACCTTCGCGTGAGTGTAGAAGACAAGCTAATTCTAAAAGGCATAAACCTTAACGTGAAACAAGGCGAGGTCCACGCAATTATGGGCCCGAACGGTGGCGGCAAAAGTACGTTGGCCTATGCGCTGGCTGGTCATCCAAAATACGAAGTTGAAGGTGGCGAAGCCTGGATTGGCGACCAAAATCTACTAGAAATGGCGCCAGATGAGCGCGCCCGCGCCGGGCTATTTCTGGCGTTTCAATACCCCACCGCAATTCCCGGTGTGAGCATGGCGAACTTTCTGCGCACCGCATTGAATTCAGTTAAAGGCGATATGCCAATTACGCAATTTCGCAAACTAATGTTAGAAAAAATGGAACTATTACAGATGGACCGCGCTTTCGCCCGTCGCTATTTGAATGATGGTTTCTCTGGCGGGGAAAAGAAACGCGCCGAAATTTTACAGATGGCGTTGCTCCAACCAAAATTTGCTATTATGGACGAAACTGACTCCGGGCTGGATATTGACGCGTTGCGCATTGTGTCTGAGGGTGTGAATGCCATCAAAGGGCCGGATATGGGAATTGTAGTCATTACTCACTACAACCGCATTCTGAATTACATCAAACCTGATTTCGTGCATATTCTCATCAACGGGCGAATTGTTTATTCTGGTGGGCCGGAATTAGCGCAACGCCTTGAGGCCGAAGGGTACGACCAAATTATCAAAGAGTATGCGTAGGAGGTCAGGCGAATGTCGGAAGCGTTAAATGTAAGTTTAGATGATTATAAATATGGGTTTAGTACCCCAGAGGAATATGTTTTCAAAGCACAAAAGGGGTTGGACGAAGCAGTTGTGCGCCAGATTTCTGCAATGAAGGGTGAGCCACAGTGGATGCTTGACTTGCGATTGAAGGCCTATCGGCATTTTGTGGCGCGCCCAATGCCCAATTGGGGCAGTCCCAAGATGCACGAAATTGATTTCGATGACATTTACTACTACATCAAGCCTACTGAGCATCAGGCGCGCGATTGGAATGATGTGCCTGACGACATTAAAAACACCTTTGACCGCCTTGGTATCCCCGAGGCGGAACAGAAGTTCCTGGCGGGTGTTGGCGCTCAATATGAAAGTGAGGTCATCTATCACAACATCAAAAAAGAGTTGGAAGCCAAAGGGGTTGTTTTCCTTGACACAGACACCGCACTGAAGGAATATGAAGACTTATTCAAGGAGTATTTTGGCACGGTTATTCCCCTTTCGGATAACAAATTTGCGGCGTTGAATACCGCCGTTTGGTCGGGGGGGAGCTTCATTTACGTGCCCAAAGGCGTCCATGTCGATTTACCCTTGCAAGCGTATTTCCGCATTAACGCCGAAAATATGGGGCAGTTTGAGCGCACATTAATCATTGTCGATGAAGATGCTTATGTCCATTATGTAGAAGGGTGTACCGCCCCCATCTATTCCACCGACAGTTTGCACGCCGCAGTGGTGGAAATCATTGTTAAAAAAGGTGCGCGCTGTCGATACTCCACCATCCAGAACTGGTCAACCAACGTGTACAATATGGTCACCAAGCGAGCGATGGCGTATGAAAATGCGACGATGGAATGGATTGACGGCAACCTCGGCTCTAAACTGACGATGAAATATCCCGCTGTTTGGCTGATGGAACCCGGCGCACATGGTGAAGTGTTGTCCATCGCTTTCGCGGGCAAGGAGCAGCACCAGGATGCCGGCGCAAAAATCATCCATCTGGCCCCAAACACCAGCTCTGTTATCACCAGTAAATCAATCAGTAAGGCGGGTGGACGAGCCAGTTACCGCGGATTGCTTAAGGTTGCCAAAGGCGCCAGCAACAGCAAGAGTACTGTTGTGTGCGATGCGCTCATCCTCGATGAAGAATCCGCCTCTGACACCTTCCCCTACATGGAAATTGAAGAAGATAACGTGAGCATTGGACACGAAGCCAGCGTCACAAAAGTGTCAGAAGAGCAGCTTTTTTACCTGATGAGCCGGGGCATCAGCGAGCAGCAGGCTGCCAGTATGATTGTCAGTGGCTTTATTGAGCCAATTGTCAAAGAACTGCCGATGGAATACGCGCTGGAAATGAACCGTCTGATTGAACTTGAAATGGAAGGCTCGGTAGGATAGCAATTAACAATTGACAATTAACAATGAGGGTAGTGTGTTTTTGCTAAGTTCTCATTGTTATATTGTTCAGCGGAGACATTATGACCACGTTTGAAAAAACAAAAGATACAACAATTTTCTCGAAAGAAGTGTTTGATGCCTTTGCCGCCGCGCAGAATGACCCTCGATGGCTGGCGGAAAAACGCCATGCGGCGTGGAGTATTTTTGAAGACACGCCGATGCCTACGACTCACGATGAACCCTGGCGACGCACCAGTTTGAAACGAGTAAAATGGGATGATTTTTCTTTTGTTGCCCCTGCATCGCTAACGCCGGTACAACAGTTGGCCGACCTGCCCAATTCGATGCAAGAATTGCTGAACAAAGACCAGCCCGCTGCTGGCCGGTTGCTCATCACCAATGGGCAGCTCATCTATGCTGAGATAGATGAAGAAATTGCCGCGCAAGGCGTAGTCTTCACCGATCTGCGCACCGCGGTTCGTGAGTACCCTGATTTGGTGCGGCCACACTTGATGGGTGAATGTGTCCCCCCTTCGGATAGCAAGTTTGCCGCGTTGAACGCCGCCTTGTGGCAAAACGGCGGATTTTTGTATGTTCCACAAGGCGTCATTGTTGAAGAGCCTTTCCATGCAGCCATTACCCTTGATGGGGTAGGGGCAACCAGTATTCATCGCACCCTCATCATCGCCGAACCCTCGGCACAGGTGGATTACATCGAAGAGACCGCCTCGATAAACGATGCCGAACGGGGATTGGGCGTGGGCGTTGTAGAAATTATAGCCCAGGAAAACACCACCGTTCGTTATGTGGATGTTCAGCGATGGGGACACAACGTATACAACTTTAACACCAAGCGCGCCCTCGCTCACGAAGACAGCAACGTTTATTGGGACCTGGGCGAATTGGGGAGCCATCTTACCAAAACCTTCATTGACACCGAACTGATTGGCGAGGGCGCCAACACCGAATGCAACGGTGTGTACTTCCTGGATAAAAAACAGCATGTTGATCTCGATACAATGATGCGGCACGTTGCCTATTCTACCAGTGGCGACCTGTTGCTGCATGGTGCGCTGAAAGACAAAGCCCGCGCAATCTTTATTGGGATGATAAAAATTGATCCCTCCGGGCAGCTTACCAATTCATATCTAAAAAACCAGAACCTGCTGTTGAGCAAAACAGCTCGCGCCGACTCCATCCCGGCGCTGGAAATTGATGCAAACGATGTGCGTGCCAGCCACGCTGCAACCATCAGCCAGGTGGAAGAGGAGTACGTTTTCTACTTGCAGAGCCGGGGCATTCCGCGTAGTGTCGCCATCCAAATGATTGTCGAAGGCTTTTTTGAAACCGTTTTCGCCCGTATGGGCAATGAGCGAGTGCGGGAACGCCTGATGAATGCCGTCAGCCAGAAACTGGCGGCGCGATTGTAATGACCTGTCTCGTGTTTCGTAAGCCACATTCCGCAAAACGCAAAGCCATTGTAACGTGGCCATTACAGAGCACACGGCGCATTCTTTTTGTCTGAAACTACCAACTGAGGTAAGATACCCCTCGCAACACACGCTATGCGCACCGGGAAATGTTATGTTCAACGTTGATACTATTCGTAAAGATTTTCCAATATTGAACCAAAACACCAATGGCAACCCGCTGGTTTACCTTGATAGCGCTGCCAGCTCGCAAAAGCCACTTTCGGTCATTGAAGCGGTAAATACCTGCTACCGAGAATATTACGCTAATGTTCACCGGGGAATCTACGACCTGAGTGAGCAGTCATCGGAAGCATACGAACAGGCACGTAAAAAAGTAGCGCGGTTCATCAACGCCGAAAGCTGGCGAGAACTTATCTTCACTCGCAACGCCACCGAATCGCTGAATCTGGTGGCATACAGTTGGGGATTGGACAACCTGCATGCCGGAGACACGATTCTGGTATCAGACATGGAACACCACGCCAACCTTGTGCCCTGGCAACAAATAGCCAGCCGCACCGGCGCAACAGTATCAATTTTCCCCACCACCGCCGATGGATTGGTTGATCTGGCGGCATATGAAAAAATGCTCACCCCTTCGGTTAAGCTGGTGGCCTTTACGCTGATGAGCAACGTGCTCGGTACAATCACCCCGGCCAAAGAAATGATAACCAAAGCGCACGCAATTGGCGCTGTGGTGGTAGTCGATGGGGCGCAATCGGTGCCTCATCTCCCCACAAATGTACATGATCTTGATTGTGACTTTCTTGCATTTTCTGGCCACAAGATGCTTGCGCCCAGCGGGATCGGCGCGCTGTGGGGGCGAAAATCGCTGCTGGCAGAGATGTCACCTTTTTTAACCGGTGGTGACATGATCAAAGAAGTATATTTCGACCATGCCGAATGGAATCAACTGCCGTGGAAATTTGAAGCGGGCACCCCGGCCATTGCGCAGGCAATCGGGTTCGGCGCGGCAGTGGATTATTTGACTCACCTGGGGATGGATGCGGTGCGCCAACACGAGATTGACCTGACGACGTATGCGCTGGAACGTCTCATGCAGGTGGAAGGCGTAAATATTTTAGGTCCGCTAGATCCGCAGGTGCGAGGCGGAGCGGTTGCGTTTACCTTTGGCGACATTCACCCGCACGACCTGGCGAGTTTACTCAATGCGGAAAACGTGGCGATCCGGGCCGGGCATCATTGCGCCCAGCCGCTGCACGATAAACTGGGCATTTCTGCCAGCGCTCGCGCCAGCTTTTACATTTACAATAAACCGGAAGAAGTTGACCGGCTGATAGATGCACTGAATAAAGCCAGACATATTTTTTCTCTGTAACTTTGCAACTCTGTCTCTGTGGAGATGCTATGGACGACCTCTATCGAGAAAACATTTTAGACCATTATCGCAACCCGCGCTTTAAAGGTGTACTGGAGCCACACTCCCATCGCCACAAAGAACACAACCCCGTTTGCGGCGATGAAATTCAAATTGATTTGCTGGTGAATGATGAAGGCATCATTGAAAAAGCCGCTTTTTCTGGGCACGGCTGTGCCATCAGTCAAGCCAGTGTTTCGATGTTGATGGAACGCTTGCAGGGCATGCCTCTGGAAGAAGCCAAGAAAATCAGCAAAGAAGATGTTCTGGAAGATCTGGGTATTCCCATCGGCCCGGTGCGATTAAAATGTGCGTTATTGTCCTTAAAAGTACTCAAAGCGGGCATTTACGGATTAAATGCAGTTGAAGAACTGGAAGACGAAGACGATTGGTAAAAACGGCTGGTTGCCCGAATTAACCGGGAATCTTTAGCTGTTGAGCCAGGCAAACGTTGATACTACAGAAAATTTGTTAATTAAGGAGAACGCTTTAATGCCTGAAGAAATGAATCTGACCGACGAATCTATCCGCGAAGCGCTGCGAGGCGTACTGGACCCGGAACTCCATTTAGATGTTGTGGCGCTGGGGCTAATTAAAGGCATCAACCCGGAAGCAACCCCCGTCGAAATAAAAATGATACTCACCACCCCCTTCTGTCCCTATGGCCCCTGGTTGGTGCAACAAGTAAAAGAAGTAGCGGAAAAAACAACGGGTCAGGAAGTAACCGTTGAAGTGCTGCCCGATGCGTGGAATCCTGAAATGATGGAAGACCCCTCTGTTTTGGGATTCTTTTAATAAAGGTATTTTTGCCAAAATACATATTTCATGTAAGATTCTTTCTTGCAGCACAGTCTAAGGTGCAAGTTTAAACGTAATTTCACATTCGTCTGAAGCAGACGTTAGGTTGCATAAAACAAATATGAATTTTTTGGCTCATTCAATGTGTTGTTGTATCTGTTGCAAGCGAGCGCCATAGGCGCATTTTCTCATTGCCAGAGGAAATCGCTATGGTGGTCGCTTCGCTGCACATATCCATAGGATGAGCCTCTGACACCCACAGCACAGTTATATTTTAAAGTAAAGGCCCATCTTATGGTGGGCCTTTTTACTTACCCAATTAACATCTATTGATAAAGGAGAAAAATGCAATGGCAACTATCAGAATCCCCAGTTCTCTGCGGCGCTACACCAACAGTCAGGCCAAAGTAGTTATTTCTGGAACCACGATAAACGAAATTATTAACAATCTGGATCTTGCCTACCCTGGTCTCAAACCGCGCATTTGCGATGAAACGGGCCAGATTAAACGATACGTTAATATTTTTGTCAATGAAGATGAAATTAGAACATTACAGGGGGCTGATAGCCCCGTTTCCGATACGGATGAAGTGTCCATAATCCCCGCGATGGCGGGCGGTATCTTATAAAGGGGAAATAGAAACGATGAACAGGAGAATGAGTGGCGCGGAACTCTTGGCCGCCGTAAAAAAACAAATAAATGAAATCAGCGTTCACCAATTAAAACACGCGCTGGATAACGGCGATGATTTGGTTTTGGTAGATGTGCGAGAATTGGATGAGTGGGCACAGGGGAAAATTGACGACGCATATTTTATTCCACGCGGACAGTTGGAACTTCAAATTGAAAATATTATCTCTGACCGTGACGCCCCAATTGCACTCATCTGTGCTGGTGGTGTGCGCAGTGCCTTCGCTGCCCGGTCGCTGCAAGAAATGGGCTACACCAGGGTTGTTTCAGTAGCGGGGGGATTTGGAAGCTGGAAAGATATGGGCTACCCTTTTAGCGTCCCGCGATTGTTGAATGACGAACAACGCGCTCGATATTCACGCCACACCATTATGCCAGAGGTCGGCGAGGACGGGCAGCTACAACTGTTGGACGCGCGAGTACTGATTATTGGCGCCGGGGGATTGGGAAGCCCGGCGGCCATTTACCTGGCGGCAGCAGGCGTGGGAACCATCGGCCTGGTTGATTTTGATGTGGTAGACACCAGTAACTTGCAACGACAAATCATCCATCGCCTTGGGGCCGTAGACCGCCCCAAAGTTATTTCGGCAGCAGAGACCATCGCCCAGCTTAATCCCGATGTAAAGGTGGTGGGGCATCAAGTGCAACTCACCAGTGAAAACGCTTTTGAGATCATCAGCCAGTACGATATTGTACTCAACGGCTCAGACAACTTCCCCACCCGCTATTTGGTGAACGACGCCTGTGTGTTGTTGGGCAAGCCTCTGGTTGACGCCAGTATTTTTCGCTTTGATGGACAATTAACGGTCTACGATACCGCTAAAGGCAGCCCGTGCTATCGCTGCCTTTATCCAGACCCCCCACCTCCGGGAGAAGTTCCCAGTTGTGCCGAAGGGGGCGTGCTGGGTGTGTTGCCGGGCATTATCGGCAGTTTGCAAGCTGTGGAAGCCATCAAGTTTATTTTGGGAATTGGCTCACCGCTGGTGGGGCGCTCACTGCAATATGATGCTCTGGAGGGGGAATTCAGAGAATTTCGCATCCACAAAAATCCTGATTGTCCTGTGTGCGGCAACCATCCCAGTGTTACCGAGTTGATTGATTACCAAGATTTTTGTGGCATCCCGCATGTGGACACAATGACGCTGGCGTAGCGTCTTCCATTAACGATAGGAGCAATTTATGCTTTCTCCAACCATAACCGCTCAACCCAAAAAGAATAGCTTGCCGCCGCTCAACCGCCCCCTGTTGCATCACCCGGACAGCATTTTAAGTCGCATTGGCAACACACCGTTGTTGCCCTTGCACCGCATTCCCGCCGCCGAAGGAATTTCGCCCAATGTAGTTATTTTTGCCAAAGCCGAGTGGTTCAACCCTGGTGGTTCGGTAAAAGACAGGCCGGCTCTGGCGATGATTGAAGAAGCCGAAACGCAGGGATGGCTGACTCCCGGAAAAATCATTCTGGAAGCCACTTCTGGCAATACCGGCATTGGCCTGGCGATGATTGGGGCGGCCAAAGGATATGCCGTGAAATTGGTTTTGCCGGAGAACGTCAGTCAGGAACGCAAAGGTATTTTGCAAGCCTATGGCGCAGAACTTGTGCTCACCGATCCCCTGGAAGGTATCGACGGCGCTATTCACGAAGCAGAGCGGTTGCTGCAAACCCATCCTGACCGCTACTACCGTCCCGACCAATACAATAACCCGGCCAACTGGCAAGCGCACTATCACACCACTGGCGTGGAAATTTGGCAGCAGACGCAGGGGGCGGTGACCCATTTTGTGGCGGGCATCGGTACCAGTGGCACGTTGATGGGGACCGGGCGGCGCTTAAAAGAATACAACCCTCAAATTAACGTGGTTGCCGTAGAACCGGCTGATGAACTGGCCGTGATTGAGGGCTTGAAACACATGGAAACTTCCATTGTGCCGGGAATTTACGACCCATTTTTTGCGGACCGGAAAATAGCCGTGGAATCAGAAGCGGCGCACCGAATGGCGCGCCGCTTGGCTCAGGAAGAGGGACTATTTGTGGGAATTTCCGCCGGGGCGGCAATGTGGTCTGCGTTGCACCTTGCCCGTACATTGGGAGAAGGCGTGATTGTTACCCTCTTCCCCGATGGCGGAGAGAAATATTTGAGCTTGTGGGCATAGCGCAATAAATTCCTATCGCTCGCTGTGTTTTATTTTTTTAGCAGTCCCCGCAACTTTGCTAAATTCTCGCGGTCGCTTTCAATTTTCACCGCTTGCGGCGTTTCCAGCAAAAAGGGCAGGTTTGCCAAGCGTGGGTCGTTTAAAAAAAAGCCAAACGGTTCCAGGCCGATAAATCCTTCACCAATGTGAATGTGTCGGTCTTTGTGACTACCCACGTCATTTTTTGAATCATTCACGTGGATGACGGCCAGTTTGTCCCATCCCAACACTTTTTCAAAGGTATCCCACATCGCCTGGTAGCCGGTTTCGGTGCGAAAATCGTAGCCGGCTGCCAGTGCATGGCAGGTATCAAAACAAACCACCAGCCGCTCCGGCGCAGCGCATTGGCTGATGATGGTTGCCAGTTCCTCGAATGTGCGCCCCAGCGTGGTTCCCTGCCCGGCGGTAATTTCCAGCGCCACTTTCACCTTAAAGTCAGGTAGCTGCGTGTGTGCTTTATTCAGCGCTTGCGCCACGCGCCGCACACCCGCTTCCACCCCGCTTTTTACGTGCGCCCCCGGATGCAAAACCAAATAGGGGATACCCAACACCTCGCAGCGTTCTAGTTCCACAATCAGTCCGTTGATTGATTTCTCCCACAGCGCATCGTCGGGTGTGCCCAGGTTCAGCAAATAACTGGCGTGGGTTACAACCGGAGCGATCCCCGTTTCTGCCTGTCGGCGGTGAAAGCGTTCAATCTCGTCTGGTTTTAAATCTCTTGCTTTCCACCGGTTGTTATTTTTAGTAAAAATTTGCATTGTGTCACAGCCGGTTTTCTCCGCCTGGTCAAAGGCTTTGTCCACACCTCCGGCAATTGACATGTGCGCCCCTAGTTTCGGCATTGGATGCTCCCTTGAAAATAAATGTGTTCTGTCACTGCGAGCGGCAGCGAAGCAGTCTCCACGCCTCAAAGCCGGAGATTCCTTCTCTACGCTCGGAATGACATTTCCCTTGAAAATAGTAGTCGGTCATCAGCTTTCAGCGGTCAGTTTTACTGCTGATAGCCGACCACTGACGGCTGAAAGCTAAGTTTTCAGCGCCGGTGACGTGCCGCAGGCTTATGAAAACTCCTCTGTATTAGATTCTCGTGTTACCCGCCTGACTAAAATTTAAGGAGTCAGCAGTTACAATTGTACCGAAGTCGTCTGTCATTATCAAATACTGTGGGCAAAGGGGGCATCTGAATTATACAAACTGGGTACGTTGCTAAAAATTCAAAATCGTAGTATGCTATCTAAAAAATTTGGGTATATTGCACAAAAAAACTATGTTAATACTTGCAGAATTATTGAAAAACCCTGTTTTTGCTACGGCAAAAGTGGTTGCCGGTGCAGCGGGATTGTCCAGAAAAGTTGAATGGTCGCACATTATTGATGTGCCAGAGGTTGTGGAGATGGCTGGGGGAGGGCGCCAGCTTATTATTACCACCGGACAGGGCTTGCCCCGGACCTCTGAGGAGCAAGCGAACTTCATTGCCGAATTAGCCCAGGCAGGGTTAGTAGGCTTGATTATCTCGGTGGGCGGAAAGTTCCTGCAGGAAGTTCCGCCACCGATGCTTGAGGCCGCCAATCACTGGAACTTCCCCATTATTACTGTGCCCTATGAAGTGCGGTTTATAGACATTACACGCACGATTCACGAGCAATTAGTCAGCAACCAATACGCCTTGCTCAAGCGTTCAGACCATATCCACCAAACGCTGGTGCAAATTGTGCTGGAAGGAGGCGGGCTGCAAGATTTGGCTCAGGTGCTGGCAGAGTTGGTCCATCGTGCCGTCACAATCGAAGACCCAGAATTAAATTTGTTGGCGTATGCTGCGCATGGCGAAATTGATCAGGCCCGGCAGAAAAGCATCGAAGCTGGGGGAACGCCAGGCTTCATCAGGAAATTTGTGCGGGAACGCGGCATTTTAGACAAGTTGAATCAAAGTCTAAAACCCACCATTGTTCCAGCGTGGCCTGAACATGGAATGACGAAAGAACGCATTGTGGCCCCAATTGTGGTTGAGCGAAAAGTGTATGGCTACTTATGGCTCATTGCCGGCGATGAACCTCTTGATGAATCTGACACGATGACAATTGAACGGGCGGCAATTGTGGCTGCCCTGATAATGTTAAAAGATGCATCGGTGCGCCAAACAGAGGCGCGCTTGCAGGCAGATGTTGTTTCGCAATTGCTCAGCGACCAGCCCCATTCCCTGGCTTTGCAAGATAAAGTGAATCGGTTGGGGTTAGATTTGCAACAAGCACAGCGGGTGCTTTTGCTCCGCCCGCCCGCCGGCACACTGCCCTCTCTGCGTCTGGCAGATAAGCTGAGGGCGCACATACGCCAATTTGCACCCAAGTCAATTATTCAGCCGCTGGGGCAGAATCTAATCCTTATTTTGCCCGATGGCGTTGATGCCGAAAAATTGGGGTATTCGTTGACAACTGTGCTGCCGGGGGTAAAAATTGGCGTAGGCGACACGGCCCCTGCATTGACAAATTTGGCCGAGAGTTACCGGCAGGCAAAAGAAGCGCTGGAAATTGGGCTGGCAATGGCCAATAATGGTGCTGTTTATCAATTTAAAGACCTGGGGTTTTTGCATTGGCTTTACCTGTTGCCGCCCGAAGCCGCAAATGGCAATCAATATGCAGCGCAAATTCGCACGTTGGCCACCGAAGAACGCGCCGAGCGCGCAC
>CAYPUV010000020.1:0-28025 GCA_964413895.1 uncultured Anaerolineaceae bacterium | reverse complement strand
AATGCTCTGTCCCTACATATCAAATGATTTCCATCAGTCAAATTGAACCACCACCAGAATACCTACACCAGCCGCTTTTTGCGCTTTGCAATCACCACTGCGCCCAACGCAAGCAGCGGCAGTGCGCCAGATAAGCAAGGTAATGTGGCCCCCTCCGATGTTGACGGCGGCTCGTTAGGGGAGGGGGTGGTTGCTGGGCGCTGGGCTTCCGGCGTTGACGGAGCCTCATCGGTAGCGGGTGCAACTGCCGGAACTGCATGCTTGGCTGGCTGGACCTCGGTTATTAGAGGGGGTAAGCCCAAACTGGCGCGCCACGCATTATCCAAACCACGCGTATCAACCCCCAACGCTTGTTCCAACGCTTTATCATACAACTCACCTTCAGAAAATATATCCAATAAATTTTTCATCGCTGCGGAACCATAGGTATCAACAACAAACTTCACCACTGCGCCGCTTTCACCATAGGCCAGGTTGGCCGCACGAGGGTCGGCGGGGAAGGAACTGGATAATGTTTGCAGTGTCATCAGCGAATTCTCTTTTACAGCTCGTTCGAACGAACTGCGAAACTGCGAGTCTAGCCGATTGGGATCTTCATTATAAACCGCCAGTCCCTCATCCAACCAGCGCGGCAAATCTCCATAAGGGTTGTCGGTGGCCTGGTGAATAACCAGATGCGTTAATTCGTGAGTGGTGGCTCTCAAACCCCACTTCAAGTCACCGGGGGCAATACCCAACACAACCACCCCATCATCGGTAAATGCCTGGCCACCGGTCCACTCTTGCGCCCCCACTGCAATAGCATCAAGCAAATCTGTGTGACTGCCGTAAATAAAAATTTTAATGGGCCGTTGCACAGATACGCCTACATTTGCCTCCAATTGGTCAAGCGCTTTGTTGGCCTGATCAAATAACGCCTGTCCAAAATCATCTCCGCCTCGATACCAATACAATGTTAACCGGTCATTGCTCAGATTTTTAAAATCATGCCGGTTATCAAGATAAAGATACGTTTGCTTTTCTGTTTTCAGGATGTTGTCGTTGGCATCAGTGAACTTCCACCAATATTCAATTTCTGTGCCGGGAGGGAAATAGATAGACGTCTGATCAATAGAGAATTGCGCCTCAACCGTGGTGCCCGGCTCAAATTCGGCCACGTTCCTTGAGGTAGCCAGTTGGCCCACCACACGGTAGAAAAATTCTACCTTTGTGATGGTGACTTGCCCTTGCGCAGAAATGTGGGCTGTAATATTATCTCTGAATTGACTTTCAATTGATTGGTCTACAACCCGAATGGCCCCTTGGGCATAGACAGGCCATGCCACCAGGCTTAACAGGGTCAGGCTCAACCATATTGCCCAAACTTTCTTTCTCATCACCCCGGCTCCAACAGAAAATTTCAAGAAGACCCCCTCATCCAACGGGCAAGGGGGCTTTCATCCTCTCAATCATAACAGACGAGTTGCGTTTAATCAACCAGTTTCCCTGGTTCCGGCAATTCTTCAACTGGAGTATTAATCCATTTGTCCCCTTCTTCAATGAGCATCACCGGAATATCTTCTTTAATGGGATATTTTCTATGGCAATCATCTTCCTGGCACACCAACCAGGTACCCTCTCGAACCAGTTTCAGGCGCCCGGGGTCATCGCCGGGTTTGCGAGTTTCGCCGCTCACACAATAGGGGCACCGTAGAATTTCTAGCAAATCTGTAGCAACAGCCATAATTATCTCCTTAAACCCTGTATTAGCATAAAGCTGTTTCATTAATTGTTTTAGTATAGCATAAGGCAAAAATTGAGCGAAATCGCTTGGGGCACATTTCTATTAATTTTAGCAGCAAGTTTTTGCCGAATCAAACCGTTGTATGATAAACTCCAAGATTGGAAATTAAATACCACATCACACACACCTTTGGCAAAAACTCTGTGCCCAGACGATGGGTGTTAGTTACACAAAGGTGAAGGAAAAACGGAGGAAATATGGCCCAACATGTAATACCTATGAAAGCACTGCTTGAAGCAGGCGTTCACTTTGGACATCGCACCCCTCGCTGGAATCCTAAGATGAAATCATACATCTTTACCCAGCGTAACGGCATTCACATCATTGATCTGCAACAAACCATTCGTCGCATAGATGCCGCCTATCGACTGGCCGTCGATACCGTGGCCAAGGGCGGCACAGTACTATTTGTAGGCACTAAACGGCAAGCACAAGAAAGCGTCCGAGAAGAAGCAACGCGCTGTGGAATGCCCTACGTTACCCAGCGCTGGCTGGGAGGTACATTAACCAACTGGCGTACCATTCGTCAGCGGATTGACTATTTGTTGCAGTTAGAAAAGCAACAGGCCCGCGGAGAATTTACACGCCTGGTAAAGAAAGAAGCCCTGGCCAAAGAGAAGGAAATCAACCGCTTAAACAGGCGACTGGGCGGCTTAAAAATGATGGCCCGCTTGCCGAACCTCATCTTCATCACCGATGTTCGCCGGGAAAGTATTGCCGTACAAGAAGCCAACGTTTTGGGGATCCCCATTTTGGCAATGGTAGATACCAACTGCGATCCCGACCCCATCGACCACATCATCCCTTCTAACGACGACGCTATCCGGGCTATCCGGCTCATTGCCAGCAAAATCGCCGACGCCATCCTGGAAGGCAGAGCCGTTCGAGCCGAAGAGGAAGCCGAAGTGGAAGAAGCTGAAGCCGCCGGCGATGAAGATATATCTCGCTACCTCGGCCCCAGCACCCTGGCCAAAATAAAAGCCGCCGAAGAAGAGAGCGTGACAGAAGAAACTACTACAGAAGCGCCCGTCGTCGAAGCTGTAGCCGAGACTGAAGAAACAGTCGTAGCAGAGACCACAGCCGAAGTCGCTACGCCAGAAGCAGCACCGGAAAGCACAGCAGAACAAGCGTAACGACGCACCGCGGTATTCTCCAACTGGAAAAATTCACACAGCTACCCACCTTCAACCCGGCACACCGTGCTGAATAGGGTAGCTGTGTCCACGTATAAAAATTATCATTACCATTGGCATACACGGCTAATTGTAAAAACAGGAGGCACTTGTGGCAATCACCACCGCTATGATCAAAGAGCTTAGAGAAGCAACCGGCGCAGGGATCCTTGATTCAAAAAAGGCGCTAGAAGCCAATGACGGCAATTTTGACAAAGCCGTAGAATATTTAAGAGAAAAAGGACTGGCCAAAGCCGCCAAAAAAGCCAGCCGAGAAGCAAATGAAGGGCTTGTGGTGGCCCTGGTTGATGGAAAAACTGCCAGCCTGGTAGAAGTAAACTGCGAGACCGATTTTGTGGCGCGCACAGACGATTTCAAAACCTTCGCCAATAGCCTGGCCCGCCAGGTATTGGCAGACCCCAACTTAACCTCAGTAGAGACCCTGCTTGCGGCTGGCTACATTAGCAATCCTGGCACCTCCGTGGCCGACACCATCCAGGAAACTATTAGCAAGCTGGGCGAAAACATCATTGTGCGCAAAGTAGACCGCTACACACTGGAAGGCGCGGGCGTCATTGAAGGCTATGTTCATCTGGGTGGGCGAATTGGTGTGCTGGTTGAACTAGGCGTCGATTCCCCTGCCGCAGAAGGGAACACATTAAAGACGCTGGCTCACGACCTGACCCTGCAAATCGCTGCCGCCAACCCACGTTACATTACCCATAACGATATTCCCGCCGACGTGATAGAAGAAGAGCGCAAAATCTATCTGGCCCAATTGGCAGCAGAAAAGAAACCAGATAACATCAAAGCCAAAATTATCGAGGGAAGACTGAATAAATTTTTCAAGGAAGTCTCGCTATTGGAACAACCGTTTGTAAAAGATGATAACCAGAATATTGCCCAGGTCATTCAACAAACCGGCAAACAACTCGGCACCTCTATAAAAATAAATAGATTCACAAGATTTGAATTAGGCATCAACTAGCATCAAAAAAGCCAGAGAAATCAAATCTCTGGCTTTTTTTTAGCAACGAATCCTGTAACTTTGTCTTTTGAAACCGTTGTCACGTTGCATTACAGAGGCAACAACCCTGTAACCCAAAACACCATCAGTGGAGTGAATTATGGCCGCCCCTAAATACCATCGTATTCTGCTTAAACTGGGCGGCGAAGCCCTATCTACGCCAAATGGAACCGGCATAGACCCCAACGCAGCCGACATCCTGGCTCAAAAAATAAAACTCATTAAAGATATGGACGTTCAAATTGCCATCGTCATCGGCGCGGGCAACCTGTGGCGCGGCATGAAAGATGGTGCAGCATACGGGATGGAACGGGCCACAGCCGACCACATGGGTATGCTCGCTACCGTTATGAACTCGCTGGCTCTGGCCGATGCGCTCAGCCGACATGGCATTGTTACGCGCGTGCAAACTGCCATCGAAATGAAAGCCCTGGCAGAACCTTACATTCGTGGCAAAGCAATTCGGCATATGGAAAAAGGACGAGTTGTAATTTTAGGCGCAGGGACAGGAAACCCCTACTTTACCACCGACACCGCCGCCGCCTTGCGCGCCATGGAAATAGACGCCGAGGTTTTAATTAAAGCCACCAAAGTTGATGGCGTCTACGACAGCGACCCGGCCGTTAATCCTAATGCCAAACATATTGACCAATTAACCTACATCGAGGCGTTGAATTTGGGCGTGCGCGTTTTAGACAGTACCGCGTTAACACTATGTATGGAAAACACAATGCCCATCATTGTTTTGAACCTTTGGCAGAATGACAGTATTAAAAAAGCCGTATTAGGTGAAAAAGTGGGGACCCTTATCTGCCCATAACTCAATTTTGTGATACAATATCACCCAGTTGGTCGTCTCGCGTTGATATAATAACCAATCCTTTTCTCAGGAGGTTTCCAATGATAAAAGAAGTCCTGACCCAAGCCCGCGCAGAAATGGAAAAATCAACCGAATCTCTCAGCGCTGATCTAGCCAGCATTAGAACCGGTCGCGCCTCAACCTCTCTGGTGGAAAAAATCCGAGTAGATTATTACGGAACCCCAACGCCGCTGCAACAATTGGCGCTCATTTCCGTGCCAGAAGCGCAGTTAATCACCATCAGGCCATTTGACCCCGCGGCCATCAAAGAGATTGAACGGGCGCTCTTGCAATCGGACCTGGGTATTACCCCCAATAATGATGGCAAACTCATTCGTTTGCAAATCCCACCGCTCACCGAAGAACGTCGCAAATCGCTGGCCAAAACCGTACATGCACGGGTGGAAGACGCCCGCGTATCGGTCAGAAACCGTCGACGGGAGGCGCTGGAAGACCTGCGAGAAATGGAAAAAGAAAAGATGATTTCTGAAGATGATTTCTACCAGGCGAAAGAAGAACTACAAAAGTTAACGGATGGGTTCGTTAAAAAAGCAGGTGAAATTGGACAGGCCAAAGAAGACGAAATAACGTCAATTTAACACCGGTGGATCAGGAAGGTATTTCCTTAAATGGCGAAACCCTTTACAGCTACAAAACATCCAACCGCAAATGATTGGCCACCACTGCCAAAAGTGCCGTACCACATCGGTATCATTATGGATGGCAATGGTCGTTGGGCCGAGCAGCAAGGGCTACCTCGAACAATGGGCCATCGCGCCGGCGCGGAAAATCTGCGCAGCATCATAGAGGGTGCCGTTCAGTTCGGAATCAAAATACTGACCATTTACGCCTTCTCCACTGAAAACTGGAAGCGCCCCAAAACAGAAGTTAAAGGCTTAATGAGTTTATTTCATTATTATTTTGACCGTGAACTGGGTGAACTAAATAAGAATGGAATCCAACTCCGTCACATTGGCCATATGGAGGGAATGAGCGCCAGCTTACAAAAAAAAATACGCATCGCCGTAGAAAAAACTGCCCACAATAACCACCTCATTTTGAATGTGGCCTTCAACTATGGCGGTCGCAGAGAAATTATTGACGCCATTCGAAAAATCATCAAAGACAAAATCCCACCAGAAGCAGTGACAGAAACGCTGGTGAGCCAGTATCTTTACACACGAGGCCTCCCCGACCCCGATCTGATTATTCGCACCAGCGGCGAAGTGAGGACCAGCAACTTCTTAACCTGGCAGAGCGCTTATTCAGAATACTATATCACCCCAACACTGTGGCCTGACTTTGATCAGAATGAGCTGTATAAAGCCCTTAAAGATTTTTCAGAACGCAAGAGACGCTATGGCGGGCTAGACGATGAAGAAGAATATGAGGGCGAGACGTGACCGCAAACGGCCCGCTAAGCATCTCGCTACGGCTCCCAGGCAACAAAAAACCGCGCCGATGAAGCGCGGTTTTCCCCTTTAAACAGAGCCGGGTAATTAGAATACAAAAGATAAACCAAACATAACGGCAACCATTAACAGCGTTACAATTAACATTGTTTGCATATCGTTGTAAACATAGTAGTAATCTTGAACAAAGTCAACGGCCTTTTCTGCAATCTTTGCCTTTTTACTTTTGCCTGCTGGCACTGCTGTCCGCGCCACTGGTGCTGTAACAGATGCTGCTGCTGTTTGAGTGCGTTTGCTTTTTCTGTTTTTTCTTGAACGTTTAGCCATTGGTCTCCTCCAAATCAACCCGATTGTACCCCACAAAAACAAAACGGGCAACTTAACACCCAACGTACCGGTGATCTTCATTGCTGTTTTCTTGGTGGCAATTATTTGGATGGTTGCAATTCTCTACCAGCGTAATTTTGCGCGTAATACGCTTCGTACATCGCTCCAGATTTAATTCTGCGCCACCAATTTTCGTTTTCCACGTACCATTTCACCGTTGCCTCAATGGCGGTATCAAAATTATATTGTGAACGCCACCCCAACGCTTCTATTTTGCGCACATCCAAAGCGTAGCGACGGTCATGACCAGGGCGATCTTTTACCGGTTGAATCAGACTCTCTGGTTTTCCCAATAAGCGTAAAATGGTTTTGGTCATTGTAATGTTGTTCGTCTCCACACCGGTTCCCAAATTGTAAACTTCACCGGGGACACCTTTGCGCAACACAACATCAATGCCAGCGCAATGGTCCAGCACAAACTGGTAATCGCGCATTTGCAATCCATCGCCATAGAGGGGCAGCGGTTTATCGTCAATAGCATTGGTAATGAACAACGGCACAACTTTTTCTGGATACTGATACGGGCCGATGTTGTTGCTGCCGCGCGTAATGGTTACGGGCAACCCGAAACTGGAAAAGTAAGACAGACACAACAGATCGCCGCCCGCTTTGCTGGAAGAGTACGGACTGCGTGGCTCCAATTTATCTGTTTCAGAAGAGCGGTCTTCCATCACCTCGCCGTAAACTTCATCAGTACTAATTTGATGATAGCGCTCCACCCCAAACTTTTTGGCCGCTTCTAGCAACACAAATGTGCCGTAAACATCCGTTTGAATGAAACTCCCCGGTTCCATCAGTGAGCGGTCAACATGTGTTTCGGCGGCAAAATTTACAATAACGTCGATTTTCCGCTCTCGCATAACATTGTCAACGGTTGCTGCGTCACAAATATCGCCCTGATAAAACGTATAACGCGAGTCATTCGCAATCGGAGCCAGATTCTCCAGGTTGCCGGCGTAAGTTAGTTTATCGTAAACCGTTATGGTCACGTCGTCATGTCGATTCAACATATAATGGACAAAATTAGAACCAATAAATCCGGCACCACCCGTAACCAATAGATTTTTCATCGGTATTTATTCTCCTGAATTCTAACAAGTTTTTGGTGTACTCCAGGAAAATTATAGACCACTTTGCTAGTTTGTGCTATCCGCCATTTAGCAAACTGGTCTATTTTTCACTGGAATTTATGCGTATTGCTGCCGCATTTGTAACTGTACAGGGTGTCATTGCGAAGCCCGCAGGGCTGAAGCAATTCCAGCTATTGCGCCGGAGATTGCACCCATCCGGGCATCTTCGACTTCGCTACGCTTGCAATGGCAGATCCATAATTCTTGGCTGTACAGTTACCCGCATTTTTACTGTTTCTCGTTTACCGTCACTTTTAAGATAGTATCCCCATCGAACGTGGGATTCTGCTCTGGGTCACGGGGCGTCAGTGCGTCTACCACCTCTTGCCCAGACACCACCTGCCCAATAATTGTGAATCCATCATTCAGGTGTTCGGCGGGACCATACGTGATAAAGAACTGGCCCCCATTCGTATTGGGGCCACTGTTGGCCATCGCCACCACGCCGGCTTTATCAAATTTGCGAGAAGAAACGACTTCATCCGTGCAGCGGTAGCCAGGCCAGCCCACACCCAACCCCGTGGGGTCACCGCCCTGAGCCATAAATCCGGGTAGCACGCGATGGAAGGTCGTGCCATCATACCAGCCCTGTTCAGCCAAAAATGCAAAACTATTCACATTCAGGGGCGCCGTATCGGGGAAAAGATCAATCACCACGTCGCCAGCATCGGTAGTGATAGTGGCCTGATATTGTTTACTGGAATCAATAACTTGCTCCGGTGCGTCATATTGCATATCAACCAGCCGCACAATCCCCAGGAAGAAATCAACGCCTTGTTTGTTTAAGGGTAATTGTTGGGTTGGGAACGGATAACCGTTGATAAAAATTGAAGGCGTCCCGCGCAAGCCGGCGTCAAGCGCGGCAGTTTTGGCGTTGTCGGCCAGTTCGCTGTATTTGGGATTATCCAGATCGGCAACAAACTGGTCGCGGTCCAGCCCCAACTCAGAAGCAAAATTGATGAACATTTCGCGGGCCTGGTCAACGGGCAATGGCGCCCATATTTGTTGCCGCTGGAAGAGCATGTCGTGGTACTCCCAGAAGGCACCTTGTGCGCCTGCTGCTTCGGCAGCCACAGCAGCCAGAATCGCTTTATCGTGAATACTGGTGAGGGGGAAGTGCCGGTAAATTATACGCAGACTATCGCCATATTCTTTTTGTAATTGCTCCAACACGGGAGCAGCGCTGGCGCAGCCCGGTCATTGAAAATCCCCATACTCTATCAATGTAATGGGTGCAGAGGCGACGCCGGTTTGCCAGTCCGCATCAGACGCAGGGGCGACCCCGGTGTTTTTCTGCAGGTCGATCAAACTGGCAATCGGCTCAGTGTAGCAGCCGGGGGCCTTAGCTGCGGGAGCGGTGGCGGCTACAGCATCCTGGCTGGCAACAGGTGTCTCTGCGGTGGGGGGCGGTTCTGTGGGGGATGTTGTGGGAGTCGCCTCGGGTTGAGTCGCCTGAGCGACAGGTTCAGAGGGGGTTGGTTCGCCGGTGGCCTCTTGAGCATTGCCGCAAGCCGCCAAAATCAGCATTAGCAAAATCAAAAAAATCAGCATTCGTTTTTTCACAAAACACACCTCTTTTTAATATTAGGACTTACGCACTTTGCCATATTTTGCATCGAAATTCACAAATTTACACGAAAAAATTTGGATAATCCGTGAAATCTGATGCCTATTTTTTCTAACCGCGTAAGTCCTGAATATATTTCCATCACAGCATCCAGCAACGGATAAGAACTCACGCGCCACACACAAGGCAATGATGCTATGATGCTATGCAAGGCCCGAAAGTAATATGGGGGCTATTGTACACAAGGGAGGGGATTTGAACAATTAGCAGCTGGCCTATAATCCTTAATTGTGTACGACGACCAATGTACCAGGATTATCTTGCCTAGCGTTCACAACCCACGCCCCGTCTGGTAGAACAGGGGTGGCCCAGTTGAACAATTTCTCAGCGTCATCCAGGGCCAGGTTTACACAGCCGTGGCTCATAGGGTGTCCAAAGTTGTTGTGCCAGTATGCGCCGTGCAAGGCGTAGCCTGAGTAAAAATACATTGTGTGCGGAACATTGGGCAGGTCATATCCAGGGCCGACCATCCGTGTGGAAACAAGTTTCTGATAAATGTGAAACCTCCCCACCACGGTAGGGGTATTGGGCAACCCCGTGCTGACCAAAAATGACATTACCGGGGTTTGTCCTTCCCAGGCCACGAGTGTTTGGGTGCTTAAATCTACCTCAATCCATTTTTCGGCGCGCGGCGTTGGTTGGCGCGCCGGGGGGAGTGGGGTGGCTGTGGGTGGCAGTGGCGTGGGCGAAGGCGGCAGCGGCGTAGCCGTCGGGGGGACGGTACTGGTTGCGGTAGGCGGCGGAGCGAGGGTGCTGATGGGGGTGGGCGAAGGTGGCGGCGGGGTACTGGTTGCCGTTGCGGTTGCCGTGGGGCTGGCAGCAACGGTAGGTGTGGCCGAGGGCAACAAATCAGCCAGGGATACGGGTTCCATTAACAGAAGGGTAACAAAGGCCAATCCAACAAGCAACGCCCCGGCCAGCAACAATCCCAGCAGGGGGCGAAAACGGCGGCGAACGCGCTGCGCAATGGGGCCTTTCTGCGCTTGTCGTCGAAGTTCATCTGTGTCTGACCCAAACGCTGGGGTATCTGGCGCGCTGTCTTTTTTAGCCGGTGTTGAAGTAGTCCGTTCTTCCGGCACGTCCGCAGCAACAAATTGATGCGGCACAAACGGTTGAAGTTCAGAAACAGCGGCTGTCTCTTGCCGGCGTTGTTGCTCCGCCCACACCAGCCCTTTTCTGGCGCGCTCATTTTCCGGTTCAATTTCCAATACCCGATTCAACAGAAAGACCCGTTTTTCAAAATTAGGGGCAATGTAGGCCAACCACAATAGAGCGGTAATGTTTTGCGGGTCTTCTCTGAGTGCCGCTTGAAAGCTCAACCAGGCAGAGGTGTGATCACCAGCTTTGTAAGAAGCGATGCCCGCTTTTATTTTTTCTCGGACATAATCAGCGTTAAAAACCATTGCACGTCAGATTGTAGATTTTAGGATTTCTGTTTCAGCGTAAAATGATGTTACCACAATTATGGGGCAGGTGCAACTACTTTTTATTGATTGCCGCCGACACCAATTTGCCGTCAACAACATCACCCGCGGCGACTGTCCCGTCACGCAAAACCACGCTATTTTTCAACCGCGCTCCTGCGCCTATTCGCGCCCCCCCTTCGATGTACACATGCGGTCCAATTCTCACATCTTTCGGAAAAGCTGTCTGCGCCTCTACAAAAACCGGAGGGGTAATGGTGATTTCCGCCGGAGCGACAGCAAGCCGGGGACGCTGCCGAAGCATCCACAAATTAAGCTCAAGTAAATCAGATGGAATAGTTAACTCCCAGCGCCAGGGGGTGAGTACGCCGGGCACGCCGCCATAGTCCGCCATCATCATTTGGATGGCATCTTGCAATTCCAATTCGCCGCGACTGGAAGGTGTTACCCGTTGCAGATAGGCAAGCAGTTGCACATCAAAAACATACAACGCTAAAGAGCCAATGTTTGAAGGCGCTTCTGCCAGTGAAGGCTTCTCGACAATGCGGAACACACGGCCACCCACCAATTCCACGCTGCTGGCACGTGGAATAACGTTGGGCGGCAGTTCCATCAGCGCCAGCGTTGCCGGACTATCGTCGTGGCTGTGTGCATGCACCAGTTGCCGGTAAAACCCCTCCGGGTACAAGCTGTCACATGCCGTCACCACAAAAGGTTGGTCGATGTGAGGAGCCGCCGGCAATAGGGCGTGGGCCATCCCCCTAGCCTGCAATTGAACAACAAATGTCAGTGACATTTCGGCGGGCGGGTGCGCTTCAAAATAAGGGCGAATGTGTGCGTCTGAGGGCGACACCACGATGATTACCTTGCCGATGCCCGCTGCGTGCAATTGACGAACCACACGCGCGATGATGGGCAATCCCACTACAGGAAGCATCGCTTTGGGGCGTTCAGCGGTCAGTCCCTTCATTCGGGAACCACGCCCCGCAGCCAAAATTACCCCGATCACGGATTTTCTCCCAATAATTGCAAACTGGCGGCCCACACCTCCTCAACGCTGGCTCCTTGCTTCCAGGAAAATTGAGCAACGTTGCCCTGTCCCACGCCGCCGGCCGGCAGCTCCCATTCTCGCCATACTGAAACAGCCTGCTGCGACGGGGCAAACGGTCCATAGCGACGGGGATCGGTGGGGCCGAAGATGGCCACCGTTTTGCAGCCCACGGCCACGGCCACGTGCATCGCCCCTGTATCGCCTCCCACAAAAAGCGTTGCGCGCCGACACAATGCACCAAACTGCCCCAACGTCAACGCACCGGCCAAAATTTGAGGCGGTTTCTGCGTTATTTGAGCAGCTATTTCGGCGCATAAGGCCGCGTCCGCATCGGTGCCGGTGAGCACCACGGCAAACCCGTGCTGCGTAAACCTATCGGCCAGAGCGGAAAATCGTTCCCCAGGCCAGCGTTTATTTATCATTCGCATTCCTGGATTAACTCCGCCCGCCGGATGAATAATGACAATTGGCGAATCCGGCAGCGGCGGCAAAGCATCATTATCGGTTTGAGCTGGATAAAATTCGCTCCAGAATTGCGGGGTATCAGCAACCACTACGCCCGTGGCCGCCACGCAATCAAGGTAAATTCTCGCTTCGTGCCGGGGAACGGCAGAAACTGCAACCCGTACCGTGTGCGCAAAACCACGCCCGAAACTATCCAACCCCAGGCGATGGCGTATCCCCGCCAACCAAGGCGTTAACCCCACCAGCGGCGAACGGTCAAGTATTACAGCCAAATCGTAGTGCTGGCGTCGCAATCGTTGCGCCAGTCGCAATATGTCTATGAACGTGTAGTGTCCCTGCCCCACCGCGCCAGAATCAATGAGGCGGTGAATGTGCGGATTATTTTGCAGCGCTTTATGGCTCCAACTTCCCACCGCCACATCAATTTTTGCGTGCGGATAACGGTGGTGAAGTGCTGCAATCGCCGGTGTTGCCAGAACCACATCCCCCAGGCAACAGGGTTTCAGCACTACAATGCGTTGCGGCGCGGGCATCAACGGACGACGCGGGAAAAACACCTTCAACACAGTGCCAATGGATCTAATGAGCGCGTTTTTAATCATTGGGAGACGGTAAGGAATTGTCAATACTCAGGGTTGAAACTTGGGTAGTCACTGCCTGAAATTGTAGCGCAGAGTGACTCTGGGAGCAAGTTTATCACGCCACACACTGCTAACTTCAGCAATTTACCAAAATGGCAAAAATTTGCATTCCGCTGTAAAATACCGATGTAGTGAAACAACGTCGCTATGGATTTGATAATAACAGGTGAGACATGGAACTAAAACCCGCGTACATTACAATTGTAGAAGGGCCTCCCCCGGAATTTGAGGAAGTTACGAATCGTTGGGCGGGTGGCGTATTAGAAGGTACTTCAATAAACCAGGTGGCGCTGGTTCAAATGCGAACCTTTGATGGGCCGAAGCTGGTTCAACGGTGCGCCGAAGCCTGGGCCAACGGTCGCCCGGCACGGCTTAACTTTCCCCTAGGAGACGGTTCTCGTGGTGAGCTTGACATTATCGCTGCCCGATGGGAACCCGTGACAGAAGGGCACAAACTTTACCTCTGGATTCGCATCGACGGCGAATTTGAAATTGATGAAATTGATGAAGATCCCTTAAGCTTTTTGTAGCAGAGCGAGCAAACAAAAAAACGTGAGCGCAAAAGGCCGTGGGAACTCCTCCACGGCCTTTTGCGAGCCACAAGCCCCGCGCGGCAGCCCATTCAGGGCTGTTGCACCTGTGCCCTTTGGGTAAAGTCGCTTGACAAAAAATAAGAAGTTATTTTTACCTCCTTCCCCTAACCCCCTCCCCCAAATTTTGGGGGGGGGAACAAACGTGGCAGCCCATTAAATTTACTTGTAGCCCATCACGGAGTATGGTATAATTTTCAACGATACCGGGCAAGCTGGTACCTAAAGGAGGATAACTCCATGATCGAAGTGACCATAGATAGCATACGCGTTAGTTTAATGTCTCAACATAGAATTGTTGTGTTGAAAGATTCGGACGCAGAACGGTACCTGGCAATTTGGATTGGACCAGATACCGCAGAAGCAATCCATATGCACCTGCAAAAAGTTGCCGTAGCCAGACCGATGACCCATGACTTGATGAAAAACCTGGTCACCGCAATGAAGGGCAAAATCTCACACATCGTAATTAACGACCTGCGAAACGACGTTTTTTATGCCCGCATTATTCTTGACATCAACGGCACAAGCACCGAGATTGATTCTCGTCCCAGCGACGCACTGGCACTGGCAGTTAGATCTAACGCCAAAATCTTTGTCAGTGATTCGGTGATGGAACAGGCTGGCATTACACCAGAGCCGGGCATTGACATAAATACAGGTATTGAAGAAAATGCAACTTCTCCAACCGGCGACGAAGACCTGGACATTTTCCGTGATTTTGTAGATTCTCTGGACCTAGATGATTTGGGATAGCAACACGCTACCTACTGCGCAATAGCCCCTCAAATTTTTTAAAAATCACCACACGCTTCACGTGTAGACTCGGGCGCCGTCAACAATTCTTGGCCTGTTTGGGAATATTGTTTGACCTGGCCTGCTGCGCATGCTATAGTATCATAAGAATATTTGTTCTATTGCATCATAAAGGAGCTGCCCTATGGCGGGCAACAACCACAAATCAGCACGCAGCGCAACACCCGATAAATTGCAGCCGCACAACATCGAAGCAGAAGAAGCGGTGTTGGGCGCACTGCTCATCGACCCAGACGCTATTATTCGTATTGCTACATTTTTGGAGCCGCGAGACTTTTTTTTGCAGCGTCACCGCTGGATTTTTGAGGCTATCCAAACCCTGCACGAGCGCCGCGACCCCACCGATTTGGTGACGCTCACCGATGAGCTTGACCGGCAAAACCACCTGGCAGATATTGGCGGCCCGGCCTTTTTAACAGATCTCATTAACGCCACCCCCACCTCCATCCACGTGGAATACTACGCCAAAATCATCGAGCGCACCGCCGTACTGCGCCGCCTGATTGATGGCGCCGCCAAAATTGCCCAACTGGCCTACGAAGACGTAGAAGACGTAGAAGAAATCATCGACCGGGCTGAATCGATTGTCTTCGGCGTGTCAGAGCAGCGCGCCAATCGAGACCTGAAACCCATCCGCCATGCCATTGACCAATATTATGACCGGGTTGAATACCTGAGCCAGCACCAGGGTGAAATTGTGGGTATTCCCACCGGCCTGAAAGACCTGGATAAATTACTGGGCGGGATGCAACGCTCGGACTTGCTTATTCTGGCAGGGCGCCCGGGGATGGGCAAAACGTCGCTGGCCCTGAGCATTGCCCTGCAAGCCGCCCGCAAATGGGACAAACGCATCGCCATCTTCAGCCTGGAAATGAGCGACGAACAACTGGTGCAACGCCTGCTCTCCGCCGAAACAAGCATCGACAGCCAGCGCTTGCGCCTGGGCCAGATTCAAGAAGATGAATGGCCCGTGCTAATTCAGGCTACCAGCCTGCTGGCAAACACCTCACTATTTTTAGACGACACGCCGGCCATCTCCGTAATGGAATTACGCACCAAAGCACGGCGGTTGGAAGCAGAATACGGATTAGACTTAATTATTGTGGACTACCTGCAACTAATGCGCGGCAACGTGCGCTCAGAAAACCGCCAGCAAGAAATCAGTTTCATCTCCCGCTCGCTGAAAGAACTGGCCCGTGAGCTGAAAGTTCCCGTGTTGGCCTTGAGCCAGCTCAGCCGCGCCGTCGAAAGTCGGCACGACAAGCACCCGATGCTCAGTGACCTGCGCGAATCCGGGTCTATTGAACAAGATGCAGACGTAGTGATGTTTGTGTATCGAGACGAAATTTACAATCCCGACACTGAATTTCCCAACCTGGCAGAAATCATTGTTGCCAAACACCGCTCCGGGCCAACCGGCATCTTCTCAGTATACTTTAAAAAGAAATTGGCCCAATTTGTTGATCTGGAAACACGCACCCAACCGTTGGAGTACTAAGTTTCAAGTTTCGGGCTGTCAGCATTGCAACCCCTAATCTTTAACAACCAAAGTATGCAAAAATTTAACGGATTTCCAAAGGGAAAGTTAAAATTCACATCAGTTCCCAACCTTTTTTTTGTCCGTCTCCTACCCCAAATTGATGATCTGGCGGAACTGAAAATCACCCTGCATTTTCTATGGCTGCGACAGCAACAGAAAAAGCAAGCCGTAAGCCTGGCCGAATTGCACACCCACGAAACCCTCATCCACGGGTTGAGCGCCATCTCTGCCGACCCGTTTACCGCGCTCACCCAGGGGCTAGAACGCGCTGTACAGCGCAAAACCTTGCTCCACGCGCGGGTGCAAAATGATAACGAGGAACACGATTGGTATTTTCTGAATAGTGAAGGTGGGCGGCAGCAACTGGAAAAAATGAAAGCCGGCACATTGGGCGTGGTAGAAATCACCGGAGCGGATGTTGTCTCGCCACAATACGCCCAACGCCCCAATATATTCGAACTATACGAAGCAAACATCGGCCTGTTGTCCCCCATTCTGGCAGATGAGCTCAAAGACGCAGAAATGCTTTACCCCTCCGAATGGATTGAGGAAGCCTTTAAGATTGCCGTAGAAAACAACGTGCGCAAATGGAGCTACATTCGCGCTATTCTAGAAAGTATGGCTACCGAAGGTAGGAACCATGGAAAGCATAAGCAAACAGCTGAACAAGATACACCAAAACGCTGGTACACCGACGAAGAATTTGAAAACTTCATCCAACACTGACTCTCTCCCATCGGCCGCAGATGCATGTCCCGTCTGCGGTGGTACTGGTTTTTTACGGCTAGATGTACCGGTAGGCCATCCAGATTTTGGTAAAGTCATTCCCTGTAACTGTCGAACCGATCAAGTTAGGGAACGAAAGCTGCGCCATTTGCGAAACATTAGCAATATAGAAGCGCTGGGACATTACACCTTCAGCACCTTCCACCCAGAAGGATTTGGCATAAACCACCTGAAACGTCTCACCCTGACCACCGCCTACAACCGGGCCAAAGAGTTTGCCCAGAAACCACAGGGTTGGCTAGTATTATTGGGCGGCTACGGATGCGGCAAAACGCATTTGGCCGTGGCTATTGCCAACGAACGCATCCAGCAAGGGAAATCGGCGTTGTTTGTGGTGGTGCCAGATTTGCTAGACCACCTACGCGCAACCTACGGCCCCCACAGTACCGCCACCTACGATGAACGCTTTGAGCAAATTCGTTCGGCTCCCTTGCTTATTTTAGATGACCTGGGAACACAAGCAACAACATCGTGGGCACAAGAAAAACTGTTCCAGCTATTCAATTATCGTTATAGCACTCGATTGCCTACCGTCATTACATCTAACCAACGGCTGGAAGAAATTGACCGCCGCATTCGCTCGCGCATGGTCGATCCAGCTCTGTCCACCATTATCACCATTCAAGCACCAGATTTTCGGCAAACAGGCACTGAAGCCATCTCCGAACTGTCTACTCTATCGCAGCACGCCGATAAAACGTTTGAAACGTTTGACCTGCGCAATAACGAGCTTCCGCGCGAGCAAGCCGAAAATTTGCGACAAGCCTTTAACCTGGCTCAAAATTACGCCGAACAGCCCGAAGACTGGATTTTATTCACCGGCCCATATGGGTGTGGCAAAACTCACTTGGCTGCCGCCATTGCCAATCGGTATTCAGAACAGGGACACGCCGCCCTGTTTGTAGTGGTGCCAGACCTGCTAGACCACTTGCGAGCGGCCTTCAACCCCAACGCGATCACGCCCTACGACAAACGTTTTGAAGAGGTGCGCAACGCGCCATTGCTGGTACTAGACGACCTGGGCACACAAAGCGCCACCCCCTGGGCCGAAGAAAAACTGTACCAGCTATTCAATTATCGTTACAACGGTCGATTACCCACCATCATCACCATGGCCGACACAACCCGGCTCGACCCACGCCTAAAATCCAGGCTGCTAGATGTTGGCCGCTGCACAGCAATTGGCATTACAGCCTCTAGCTATCGAGGCGCGCCCTCACTAAAAATCAAACAAAAAACCAGAAAGCGCTCATACAGATAACCAAAATTCTAAAAGGGAGTTTTCATGAGCCTGCGCCACACCACAGCTCATGAAAACAGGCGGGCTTCGGGGCGGTATCTCCCGACCCCCGCCTTTGAAACTATTTTACACGAGGAGAGATTGGAGATTAGTAAAGGAAACACGCCATCATCACAGCAGTAACCTCGGTCAATTTTCAACCTCTATTATCCAAAAGCTCCAGCACTTATGAACATACAATGGGATGCCTCCACCAAACGGATAGCCGCAATCATACTGGCGCTCTTGTTTGTCTATGTCATTTATTTGAGCCGGTCAGTACTGCCGTTTTTAATAATTGCTGCACTCATTGCTTTCTTACTCGCCCCCATCGTTGCCTGGCTTAAAAAACACTTGTACATGCCAACAGGGATTGCAGTTTTGGTTGCTTATGCACTGCTGGCCCTGTTTTTGCTTTTATTCCCATTAATTTTAATCCCGGCGTTGCTGGATGCATTCGGCGATATAAACATCGATCTGGTGTCAATCACAATGCAATTTATGCAGTGGATGGAACACACGCTAGAGTCATTCAGAACTATTCAGATATTAGGCATTACATACGATTTATCGCCCTCAGTGAATCCGGCACTGGAAGCCCTCAACAACTTTACCCCCACACAATTCATTCCCACCCTCGACACCATCATCGCCAGCATCCCATCTACGATCCAATTTACTTGGGGAGTAGCCTCAAATGTATTGGGGCGCATCGCGGCATCCATCCTGGCATTTATTTTAACGTTCGTGTTCTCAATCTATCTCACCGTAGACGGCAGCAGATTTATAAAACACTTTATCGACCTGGCTCCCACCCCCTACCGTCCTGAATTCAAAGAACTCCATCGCCGTATCAGAGCCATTTGGATCGCCTATTTTCGAGGGCAATTTATTTTAGCCGTAATCATTGGCCTGATGACCTGGGTCGTGGGACTAATTATCGGGTTACCCGGTGCACTGGCGCTGGCCGTTATCGCCGGGGCGATGGAAATTTTACCCAATCTGGGACCAATTTTGGCTGCCATTCCCGCTCTGCTGGTGGCCCTGGTGCAAGGCTCAAACACCATCGAAACCAGCAACCTCAACTTTATGTTGATTGTTCTCATTGCATACATCCTCATTCAACAAACTGAAAACAACCTCGTAGTCCCCAAAATTCTGGGTGACGCCGTGGAACTCCATCCTCTCTTTGTTATGGCCGGCGTCGTCGTGGGCGCAACAACAGCGGGTATTCTGGGAGCGTTGATTGCCGCCCCCACTATCGCCTCGGCGCGGGTGCTAATAGCCTACGTTTACGCCAAAATCATCGACACCGACCCCTTCCCCGTCACCCCCAAAACTGCTCCCAGCAGTCCCTCACTCATTAAACAACTTCAATCGCTCTGGCAAAAACTAAAAACTCGTTGGGTACAACTAAAATAATCAAACATTAACGCATTTCTAACATAAAAATAGTGGCATCTTCCCCTGCAACAAGGTATAATTTTGGATAGAGATTGGGTGTTAGAAACTGGCCCTAAATGTAATCCAATCTCTAATAACAAAGGATAAATAACTTATGATGAGATTTGATAGATTTACAGAACGTGCTCAAGATGCCGCGATGCGGGCGTATGAAATTTTGCAACGGTATAAACACGCTCAAGCAGACACCGAACACCTTCTGATGGCGCTACTAGAACAACCAGAAGGCGCTGTACCCGACCTGCTGCGTCAAATGAGCATTGATCCAGAACTGGTGCATGAACAGGTGGATGACCTGTTGCTGCGGATGCCAAAAGTCAACACAATACCCAATATGGCAGTTGGACAGGTGTACATCACCCCACGCCTCAAGCACGTTCTTGACCAGGCTCAAATGGAAGCACAAAAATTGAACGACGAATACATCTCCACTGAACACCTTTTTCTAGCAATTGTGGCAGAGCGTGGCACGGCCACCACCCAGCTTCTTTCCGGCTTCAACATCAACCATCAGCGCGTGCTAGAAGCCATTCAGGAAATTCGTGGCGGGCAGCGTGTCACCAGCCCCCGTGGTGAAAAACAGTACCGCACGCTGGAAAAATACAGCATCGATCTCACCCAAAAAGCACAGGAAGGCAAGCTCGACCCGGTGATTGGGCGCGATGACGAGATTTTGCGCGTCATTCAGGTCCTTTCGCGGCGCACCAAAAACAACCCCATTCTCATTGGCGATGCCGGCGTGGGCAAAACTGCCATTGTAGAAGGGTTGGCACAAAAAATCGCCGATGACGACGTGCCAGAAATTTTAATGGGTAAACGTGTCCTCAGCCTGGACCTGGGCGCGATGATTGCCGGCTCCCGTTTTCGGGGTGAATTTGAAGAACGACTCAAATCCGCCCTGGACGAAATTAAACGTGCCGAGGGCGAGATTATCCTTTTTATTGATGAGCTACACACCGTTGTTGGCGCAGGCGCGGCACAAGGCGCAATGGATGCCAGTAATATGATGAAACCGGCTCTGGCACGGGGCGATTTGCAATGCGTGGGCGCAACAACCATCGATGAATACCGCAAATACATTGAAAAAGATGCTGCCCTGGAACGCCGCTTTGCCCCAGTTTTTGTGGATGAACCGACCGTAGAAGAAACGATTCAGATGCTTCAGGGAGTTAAAAGCCGCTACGAAGCGCACCACAACGTTACCTACGCCCCCGAAGCCCTGGAAGCAGCCGCGCGGCTCTCTCATCGCTACGTTACCGATCGTCACCTGCCAGATAAAGCCATCGACCTGATCGACGAAGCGGCCTCAAAACTGCGCATTGCCATCTACTCTATGCCGCCCGACCTGAAAGCTAAAAAGAAGCAACTCACCAAAATCAAAAAAGAAGAAGCAGACGCCGCCCAAACCCAAAATTGGGAACGCGCCGCCGAACTGAAGGCGGAACGACTGCGGTTGGAAGCGGATTTTCAAACAGAATACGATGCCTGGCGCGAAGAAAAAAATCTGGATGAGGTAGTAGAGGTAGACGATATAGCCGACGTTATTGCAATGTGGACGGGGATCCCTGTTTCTAGCATGCTGGAAACCGAGGCCGACAAGTTGCTGCACATGGAAGAACGCCTGCACGAGCACGTCATTGGGCAAGACGAAGCCATCAACGCCATTTCCGATGCCATTCGCCGGGCGCGCTCCGGGCTGCGCGACCCTCGTCGGCCCACCGGCAGCTTCCTGTTTCTGGGCAGTTCTGGTGTCGGCAAAACAGAATTGGCAAAAACCCTGGCCTGGTTCCTGTTTGATGATGAAGATGCACTGGTGCGCATTGATATGAGCGAATATCGGGAGGGGCACAGTACCAGCCGCCTCTTCGGCGCACCACCGGGCTACGTAGGGTACGATGAAGGCGGTCAACTCACCGAAGCCGTTCGGCGCAGACCGTACCAGGTGGTATTGTTTGATGAGATTGAAAAAGCACACCCCGATGTATGGAACGCCCTGCTCCAAATCCTGGAAGATGGCAGACTCACCGATGGACAGGGCCACACCGTTGACTTTCGCAATACCGTTATTATTATGACCAGTAACATCGGCACATCATTTGGCGCGAAAGGCGGCACGCTCGGTTTCCGCGCCCGTGGCGACAAAGGAACCTTTGATGACAAACGCTTGCAAAGTGATATAAAAGACGCGCTGCGCCGTCAATTCCGTCCTGAGTTTCTCAACCGCATTGATGAAATCATCATCTTCCACACGCTCACCAAAGAACAGGTGCTGCAAATTGTTGACCTGCAAATGGAAGAAATTGCCGCCCGTCTGCGCGACAATCAGATTGAAATTGAATTGACGCCGGCGGCCAAAGCCTGGCTTGCCGAGCAAGGCTTTGACCCGCAATTTGGGGCGCGTCCGCTGCGTCGCACGTTGCAAAAGCAGGTCGAATCGCCGTTATCGGTGCGCATTCTGCGCGGCGAATTTAAAGCGGGCGACACAGTAATGGTGGATTACACAGAGGACGATGGGCTGACATTCCGTCGGGCGGAAGAAAGTATTCTTGTCAATATGGAACAATCGGCGGATGTATCTGTCTGAGCAGTCTTGGCTCGGCACGAACAACAATAAAAAGAGGCTGGCGTGCTGCCAGCCTCTTTTTATTTGCACTGCAAAAAATTTACTTCACCTTCAGCAGCTCAACTTCAAAAATCAGGGTGGCGTTGGGTGGAATCACCCCGCCAAACCCCTTTTCGCCGTAAGCCAGATCGCCGGGGACAACCAACTGACGTTTGCCACCGACCTGCATAGTAGAGACACCTTCATCCCAACCGGGGATAACCTGCCCCTGCCCCAACGTGAAGCTGAACGGACGACCACGGTCTAGCGAGCTATCGAATTTGGTGCCGTCGGTGAGCCAGCCGGTGTACTGCACAGTGACGGTTTGCCCTGCTTGCGGAGTAGCACCATCGCCTTGCACAAAATCGTAGTATTTTAAACCACTATCGGTGATCGTGTAATCTTTTTCATCCACAGCGGTGGGCGCATCGGGTGACCCCTCTTGCACATCGAGTAGTTGCACTTCCAAAATTAAATTGGCATTGGGAGGAATAACGCCAGGAATACCCTGTTCGCCAAAAGCCAGGGCCGGCGGAATAACTATTTGGCGACTGCCGCCAACTTTCATCCCTTCAATCCCTTCGTCAGAGCCGGGAATGAATTGCCCTTGCCCCAGCCCAAAGGTCACAGTTTGACCCCGGTCTAGCGAGCTATCGAACTTGGTTCCATCTGTGAGCCATCCGGTGTAGTGGATGGTCACAATCTGCCCAGCTTCCGCTGCGCTTCCACTGCCAGGTTCAATATCATATGTTTTCAACCCATCTGCAGTTGTCTGGTAGTCGGCCTCGCTCACTTCCGTTGGATTATCGGGCGAACCGGGGAGAATATCTACCAATTCCAGCTCAAAATAAAGCGTGGCATTGGGCGGAATGACCCCCCCCGCACCACGATCGCCAAAACCAAGCTCCGGCGGAATAATTAACTTGGCCTTGTCGCCCACTTTCATATGCGAAACGCCTTCATCCCATCCGGCTAAAATCCGGCCTTCTCCCAGCGGAAACGCCAACGGCTGGTCAGAATTATAAGAATTATCAAATTCTGTGCCGTCCGCAAGTTTGGCAATATACTGTACCTGCACAATATCGCCTTTTTGAGGAGCAACGCCGTTACCCTCTTCCACAATCATGTACTGCAACCCGCTATCAGTAGTCGTCATCTGGTCAACAGGGAATTCTTCTTTGATGCTGTCAGCCACTTCAAGCGCGGGGTGCTGCTCTGCACCATTTTCAGCGGTGGGCGCAGCACTTGTATCAACCGTAGCCGTGGCAACCTCTGTAACTGGTGTATCTGTGGGCGCTACAGACGTATCCGGTTCAGACGTTGTCTGCGAATTACAGGCTGCCAGCAGCACTATTAATAAACCCGACAATAAAATTTTGAGTTTCACAAACATCTCCTTTTCTTTAATGTATTCAGAAATAATAGTTGAAAAAATGGATTTATCCAAAAAACGAGGTGAGGTTTTGTAAGACAACCTACTGAATTGTAGACCCGGGTACGGTAAAATATTGTTACCTGTGTACAATTTGGTTTAGGAGATGTTATAATGCGTACTTCCTTCGTAATATTTACATTGATAATTGTGACCTTGATTGTTGCAGCGTGCGGCGGCACGGTCGCCGACCCTGCTGATGTTGCTGCACCGACCCATACCCCCAAACCCACGGCAGAACCAACAGCCACGCCGGTAATCGCCGCGACAGACACATCCACGCCCTTGCCCACCTCTGAAGCGGCGAAAGTTGCGAAAAATGGAAAACCACTCCTGGATGATTCGCCGCGTCGCCCTTTTGAACCCTACTGGCAAACCGATTTTAGCTTGCACATTGTTCCCTACAGCGAAATCTTCTCTGGCGGCGTCCCCCGCGACGGCATTCCACCCATCGATTCCCCCAAGTTTGAAACCATCGCCGAAGCCTCAGCATGGCTGGCTGACAAAGAGCCGGTCTTTGCCGTCAGTCTCAATGGGGAAACCAAAGGCTATCCACTGCAAATTCTCATCTGGCACGAAATCACCAACGATGAACTTGGCGGTGAGCCGGTTGCCGTCACCTTCTGCCCACTGTGCAATTCTGCCATCACCTTCAAACGAACCCTGGATGGAACCGTGTATGATTTTGGCGTGTCGGGAAAATTGCGCAACAGCGATTTGGTGATGTGGGACCGGCAAACCGAGAGCTGGTGGCAGCAGCTCACCGGCGAAGCCATCGTCGGCGAGATGGTGGGCGCGCAACTAGCATTCATCCCCACCCAACTGGTGTCCTTCCGTGACTTTAAAACGGCGTTCCCCGATGCGCAGGTGTTGTCTCAAAATACCGGCTTCTCCCGTCCCTACGGCAAAAACCCCTACCGGGGCTACGATACCGACCAACAGCCTTTCCTCTTTGCCGATATTCCAGACTCGCGCTTGCAGGCAGTTGACCGGGTGGTCACCGTCACCAACGGCGACATTGCCAAAGCCTACCCGTACAAAATCCTGGCGCAAAAAAATGTGGTGGCAGACACCGTCGGCGAGCAAGATTTGGTCGTCTTCTGGGAAGCAGGCACAACCTCTGCCCTGGATAAAGCCTCCATTGCCGATTCACGCGATGTCGGCTCAGTAACGGTGTACGACCCCAACCTCAACGGGCTAAAGCTGACCTTCACCTGGAACGGTGAAAGTTTTGTGGACGACCAAACCAACAGCACATGGAACATCTTTGGGCAAGCCATCGCCGGCGAACTTGCCGGGCAACAACTGACCCCCGTCCTGCACACCAGCCAATTCTGGTTCGCCTGGGCAGCCTTCCGCCCCGACACCGAAATTTACGGGCAATAATTTTCTTCTCACCTCCTGTCGGGGCGGCTCGCGAACCGCCCCGACAGCGAGCTGCTCCTACACTCAATACCCTTCTCCCCCCAAAAATCCTGTCAGGCAACAAACCGCCCCTGCATTGAAGCTCATTTTTTTGACACACGCCCCTTCCCCGATTACAATAGATACATAACGCGATGCGTCACCCCTTACATACATTGAAATATTATCCAATGGAGAATGAGCTATGTCAGAAAAAATTAATTTCGGCACCGACGCCTGGATTAAACAGTTGATGGTGGAGTTAAATAACAGCGAAGCCTATGCCGAAGCCGCCAAAAATTGGGAGGGCGACATCTATTTTGTTGTTGACCCCAAAGGGAGCGTCCTGGAAGAAGAGGTCTATATGTATGTTGACCTGTGGCACGGCAAATGCCGCCACGCCGAAGTCCCCGCAAGCAAAGACAAATTCAACCCGGAATTCACCATCAAAGGCACAGTAAAAGCCTTTAAAGAGGTAATTGACAACGGGCTAGACCCGATGAAAGCCCTGCTCACCCGCAAACTCAAGCTCACCGGCAATATGGCAAAAATTATGCGCAACGTAAAATCTGCCAACCAACTCGTCCACTGCTGCACCTTCATCCCCACCAACTTCCCCCTGGAGTGACGCTATGTGGTACTTCAGAAGTCCAGAAATTGTGTTTGGCGAAGACGCCCTCAACCACCTGGAAACCATCCAGGGCGAACGCGCCTTCATCGTCACTGACCCGATGATGGTTCAGCTTGGGTTTGTGGATACCGTAGCCGCGCATCTGACCGATGCAGGGTTGGCAATCGCTGTATTCAGCGATGTGGAACCGGAGCCATCGATACAGACCATTTCTACCGGCGCGGAAAAAATGCTGGCGTTTGAACCCGATTGGATTGTGGGGCTGGGCGGCGGTTCGGCGATGGATGCCGCCAAAGCGATGTGGGCACTGTACGAAAATCCCGGTTTAAACCCGGAAGATATCAACCCCTTCGAACCGCTCAGATTGCGCCGCAAAGCGCGGCTTATCGTCATCCCCACCACCAGCGGCACCGGCTCGGAAGCCACGTGGGCAACCGTGCTGACCGACACAGAAGAAAACCGCAAACTTGGCACCGGCTCGCCAGAAATGGTGGCGGATATCGCCATTGTTGACCCCGCCCTGCCCGCCAAAATGCCGCCGCGCCTCACCGCCGACACCGGACTTGACGCGCTGACCCACGCCATCGAAGGCTACACCTGCTCGCTACGCAACGATTTCAGCGACGCGGTGTGCCTCAAAGGGGCACAATTGGTCTTCGATTATCTCCCCCGCGCGGTGAAAGATGGCCGCGACATGGAAGCCCGCGAAAAAATGCACAACGCCGCCACGCTTGCCGGATTGGGTTTTGGCAACGCGATGGCGGCGCTGGCACACTCGCTGGGGCACAGCCTCGGCGCAATATTCCACGTGCCGCACGGACGCGCCGTCGCCCTCTTTTTGCCCTACACCATTCAGTTCATTCAGCGCGGCGACGTAGAAACCCGTTTCTACGAAATCAGCCGTTTTCTCGGCTTGCCCGCCGCCACCCCCGCCGAAGGCGCCGCCAGCCTGGTAGACGCCATCCGCCAGCTATCGCGGGACGTGGGGCAACCGCTCACCCTGAAAGACACCCTCGGCACTGGCGTCTCCCGCGCCGAATTTGACGCCGCACTCGATACGCTCATCGCCAACGCCGAAGCGGATTCGGTCATCGCCATGAGCGACCGCATCCCTTCCACCGATGAAGTGCGCCTGCTTTTTGAATATGCGTATGACGGGAAAGCGATAGATTTTTAGCGTTCAAAGTTCAAGGTTCGCTTATGGCTTCAATAAAACGTTTTGAAGATATTGAAAGTTGGCAACTGGCTCGGAAATTGACCCAAGAGATTTACACCATCTCCAAACAAAATGGGTTTGAGAAAGACTTTGGATTGCAGAATCAAACCCGTCGCGCCAGTGTATCTATTTTGTCCAACATCGCAGAAGGATTTGAACGCAATGGCAATAAAGAATTTCTGCAGTTTTTGTCTGTTGCTAAAGGATCAGCCGGAGAAGTCCGAGCTCAACTTTATGTAGCGCTTGACCAAAATTACATTGACCGACAAACTTTTAATTCTCTATTGTAACTGACCGAAAATATCAGCAAGAAAATAAACGGATTGATATTTTATCTCCGACAAACATCCCAAAAAGGGGCAAAATACAAATAACCCAAACCCTTAAACATTGAACTTGAAACCTTGAACATTAAACTGGAATCTCTATGGACAGAAAACTCCTTTTCGTAAACCTCACCACCGGCGAAATGCGCGATGAACCGCTCAATATGGAATGGGCAGAGCAATTTTTGGGCGGCAGCGGCTTAGCGGCGCGCTACCTGTTCGATATGATTGACGCAGATACCGACCCCCTCAGCCCCCAAAATCCGCTCATTATGATGACCGCTCCGCTCACCGGCACGCGCACCCCCTCCGCCTCGCGGCACGCATTTGTGGCGAAAAGCCCCCTCACCGGCATTTTCGGCGAATCAAATGTGGGCGGATACACCGGGCACGAACTGCGTCGCGCCGGATACGACGGCATCATCATCACCGGAAAAGCTGCATCGCCGGTCTATCTACACATTCAAGAAGGGCAATCACCCCAATTGAAAGACGCCCGTCACCTGTGGGGACTGGACACCTACCGCACCCAAACCGCCATCATCGAAGAAAGCGGTGACGCCAAAACCCGCGTGGCGTGCATCGGACCCGCCGGAGAAAATCTGGTGCATTTTGCCGCCATTATGAACGCCGACGCCCGCGCCGCTGGACGCACCGGTATGGGCGCCGTGATGGGGTCGAAAAACCTCAAAGCGATTGCCATTCGCGGCAAGGGGAACATCCCCATCTCCGACAAAGAAGCGCTGAACGCCGCTTTTCGGCGGGCGATGGAACACATCCAAGCGGACATCGCCATCGAAGTGCTGAAAGAACTCGGCACAGCGGGCGGGCTGGAATTTTTCGACATGATAGGGTCATTGCCCGGCAAATACTGGACGCAGGGCGCAAATCCCGGCGCATACAACCTCAGCGGCGCGGCGATGGCGGATTCCATCCTCACCGGCAGCACCGGCTGCTGGGG
>CAYPUV010000019.1:0-28051 GCA_964413895.1 uncultured Anaerolineaceae bacterium | reverse complement strand
GGGGGTAAAAAATAACTTCTTATTTTTTGTCAAGCGACTTTGCAACAGCCCTGATAATACAAAGGTGTGATGTAGGAAAAACGAGTTGTTAATTTGCTTCAGCAACTGGGGGCTGAGACCACTGGACCACAGGGAGCGCAAACCATACTTTTGTTCCCTGATTAAGCTCACTTTTAATCCCAATTTGCCCCCCGTGTGCTTCTATAACCGCCTTGCACACACACAACCCCAACCCTAACCCTTGAATTTGGGCCGTTTTTGCGTTTCGCCCTCGATAGAAACCATCGAAGACAAAGGGGAGGTCAGCATCTGGAATGCCCATTCCCGTGTCGCTCACCTCAAAAACCCAATAATTATTTTTTTGGCGAGAATGGATACACACTTGTCTGCCAGCCGGCGTAAACTTAATCGCGTTATCCACCAGATACAGTATTGTCTGGGTTAACCAATGTTGATCACCCACACAAAGGCTGTCTGACGTCCACTCGTTTTGCAGCGTCAACGAAAGTGATTTCCCTTGTGCTTCCGCCATAATATCGTTTTGCACGTTCTGCAACATTTGATTGGGGTACAACTGGCGCTGCTCTAGTTTGATGCTCCCCTTTTGCAGATACGTTACCGTCAGCAGATTGTCCACCAGTTTCAGCAGGCGATCCGCACTATCGTAGCTGTTTTGCAAAAATCGCTGCTGAATTTCCGTTAAGGGACCGGGACGACCGTCTAAAATGGTTTCAATGAACCCCATAATCAGTGTCAGTGGCGTGCGCAGTTCATGCGATACCGCCGACAGCAATTCCTCTACAGTGGCAGAGGCAATGGCATGTGTTTGCTGCAACTGTTGATGTGCTTCTGATAAAGCTTGTGTTTTTAACCAGATGTCAATTGTTTTATTTAGTTTTCGCAACGGGGGTGTCAATGCACACAACCAATCTTCGGTGAGCGCAGATGATTGTTTGGCCAGCAAAACGGCGCCCCGCCCGGGCAACGCAAGAACATAGAAGTATTCATCGTCAGGGGTTTGTCCTTGCATAGGAAATATATCCGCAAACGTTCCCCTGGTACGGTTCAAAACAGAATCCTGCAGACGCTGTTCCGCCTGTTGAAAAACATAAAGGCTGCCGCTCCCCGGCGGCACGGCACACACACGCTGAAAACCTGTCACCACATTTTCAACTTCATCAAAAAAAACAACTTCTCCCGCCAAACAGTCGAGCTTCTCCACCATTGTTTCCAGCACAACATGCAACATCTGATGCAGGTCGAAGCTGGCTCCAATAGACATAGCGATATCATACAAAATACCAGCTTGCTCAACTGCCTGTTCCATTAATCCTCCCAGTGTTATGGGCCGCGTAGCTATCATACTAGCTTGCAATCAAAATCACATTAAAACGACATTTAGATTGTCTAAATGTTACGGGTCATTCGTCTATTGACGGTCTGTCCGGTATGTTTGGCCAGACGAAGAGCACAGGGAGATACCCCCGAATCCCCCCTGGTTTGTCCAACCCGCCAAAAATCCTGGACGTGCCCATTGTTGATTCTCAACTTGACTCCCATCCCCGATTATGATATGGTTTGACTTGTGACTCAGAAACTTTCATAACTTTCAGTCACTACAGAAACTTAAGAAACAGGAACGGCAATGATTAATACAGCGGTTACGCCAACAATGTTGAATGCAGGCAGCAACCAAACAATGGGGCACCACCTGGGCATTGAATTTACGGAGATTGGGCCAGACTTCATCAGCGCCCGGATGCCGGTTGACGAGCGCACCAAACAGCCGTTCGGCTTATTGCACGGAGGAGCCTCGGCAGCGCTGGCAGAAACCCTGGGAAGCGTGGCCTCCAGTCTGTGCATTGACCTCTCTGAGCAATACCCTGTGGGGCTGGAAATTAATGCCAATCACCTGCGGCCGGTAACATCTGGCTATGTATATGGCACCGCTAAAGCTATCCACCTGGGACGAAAAACCCATGTATGGGACATTACTATCGTCAACGAAGAAAAAAAACCGGTCTGCGTGAGTCGGTTAACCGTAATGATTGTCGATAAAGAAAAATAATGCTTGCCAACGTCAAGCCATTGACCGTTACCAACCTGCTAAAACTAAGCCCTATGACCAGTAATTGCACACCAATTTCGGAAGTCAACTCACTCGACACCCAAATTGACCCCCAACAAGCTACCACACGCAGCGCCTTTTACCAGGCCGCCATTGAAACAAGCCTCCCCGTAGCACTCTGGCGCTACCCCCACACCTCTGAAAAACAAGCCGTGGTAGACTTCAGCGGGGCAGTACACCCTACAAAAATAGATTTCGCACGCCACCAATCAGGTTTTGCGTTTGCCCCTTTTGTAAATCAAGAGGGAAGAAACACGCTTTTTATCAAAGCCAGCCTCTATCTCAATGGAACTGGCCATCATTTTCACCCGCATGCCCTGGGTAAAAATCTGAAGGCGCAAACTGCCTTTTTGCGTACCTATCAATATCTGGCTCAGATGTCTGCTCACAATTTGCCGCGCTGGGAGTTACCCTCTCGTGAAACCAACCCGGTCATCAGTACTCGCGCCGAGTTTTGTACATTGGTTGACGATGCCATTGCTTACATCAAGTCGACCGGCATAAAAAAAATTGTCGCTTCTCGCGCTACAGAAACACCCCTGTCCAAAAACTTTAACCCGGTTGCGTTATTTGAAGCGTTGTGCAACAAATATCCACACGCATTTGTATCGTTGGTTTCCATTCCCAACGTCGGCACATGGATTGGCGCCAGTCCGGAATTACTGCTGAGTTTGAAAGTAACCAGCTTGCAAACCGTTGCCCTGGCCGGCACTCAGGCCCGACCCCAGAATATTCCCCTGGCAGATATAAAATGGGGGCAAAAAGAACTTGAAGAGCAAGCTTTGGTTAGCGATTATATCCGTGATTTTTTCCATGACTTGGGCCGCAGAAGCTTTGCGGAAGATGGCCCGCACACGGTTTCAGCCGGTACTGTAGTACATCTGAAAACCACCTTCACGGTTCAAGATTCCACATCCCAAATGCTGCATCTGGCAAACCAAATATTGCACCGCTTGCACCCCACCTCGGCGGTGTGTGGAATGCCCAAACAAGAGGCACTATCTTTCATTTTAGAAAAGGAAAAATACAACCGCGCGTTTTACAGTGGATTTCTTGGCCCGGTAAACCTCAACAAGGAATCGCACCTGTTTGTCAACTTGCGTTGTATGCAACTCAAACGCCGCAGCGCCCTGCTGTACATCGGCGCGGGCATCACCGAAGATTCCATCCCCGCAGCAGAATGGGATGAAACCGTGCTCAAATCAAAGACGCTGCTGTCGGTGCTGTGAGTTTCGGGTTCAAAGTTTTTTGTTCAAGGTTCAACGTTTGAACTTTGAACTTTGAACCCTGAACTTTCGACTCTGGACTTGAAACATGAAACTACCAACCCTTGCCGCAATTTGTGCCGACCACAATGTGCGGCATTTTATTATCTCGCCCGGCTCACGTTCCGCCCCGCTGACGATAGCCCTCGCCCGCACTCCCGATATTTCGGTGCGGATGGTGATGGACGAGCGCGCCGCTGCCTTCATCGCCCTGGGGATGGCGCAACAAACGCGCGCGCCGGTGGGACTGGTCTGCACCTCCGGCACGGCGACGCTTAATTACGCCCCCGCCATCGCCGAAGCCTTCTACCAGCGCGTGCCGCTGCTCATCTTCACCGCCGACCGCCCTCCGGAATGGATTGACCAGCAGGACGGGCAAACGCTCCATCAGCAAAATTTGTATGCCCCGCACACACGCGGCGAGTTTCAACTACCGGTGGATTTCTCGCACCCCGATGCCCGCTGGCACGCCGAGCGCATCCTCTCCGAAGCCATCATTCGCACCCAACACCCCGTGCCGGGACCCGTACATATCAACGTTCCCCTACGCGAGCCACTTTACCCCGCACCGGGCAAACGCACCGAGCCATCGCCCCGGCGACAGATAATTCGACAGCCGGCAACCGTCGCCACCCTGCCCCCCACCGAGCAAGCCACGCTGGCGCAGGCATGGCAATCGGCGCGAAAAAAACTGATTGTGGCGGGACTCCATCCCCCCGCTGAAGCGCTGGCGCAAGCATTGGCGGCGCTGGCAACCGACCCCACCGTGACGGTGGTGGCAGACATCGCTGCCAATGTACCGCCCGTCGCCGTCACCGCCCCGCACGCCGATATGATTTTTAGCACGAAAGTGGCACCGGTGCAGCAGACCATCGCCCCTGATTTGGTGGTCAGTTTTGGCGGCGCGGTCGTTTCCAAAAGTCTGAAACTCTTTCTGCGCCGTCACCGCCCTCCCGAACACTGGCACGTTGACCCCGCCGGGCAGACTGTGGACACCTTCCAATCGCTGACGCGGGTCGTCCCGCTGGGCGCGGCGGTTTTTTTCGCTTTTCTGGCTGAACTGCCCCGCGCGCCAGTGGGCAGCTACCACGCCGATTGGCAATCACTGGAAAAAGCCGCCCAATCGGCGCTGGATGATTTTCTGCATGACGCGGCATTCGGCGAATTTTTAGCAGTGGCGCGCATCCTACCCCATCTGCCCACCAACAGCAACCTGCATCTGAGCAACAGCATGCCCGTTCGCTACGCGAATACTCTCGCCCTGCCCCGCCCCGATGTACAAGTAAACGCCAATCGCGGTGTGAGCGGCATTGATGGCTGCACCAGCACCGCCGTCGGCGCGGCGCTGGCAACCGACCGCCCCACCGTGCTCATCAGCGGCGATTTAGCCTTTTTTTACGACCGCAACGCGCTGTGGCACAATCATATCCCGTCAAATTTGCGGATTGTCCTGCTCAACAATGGCGGCGGTGGCATTTTCAAACTGATTGACGGACCTTCCAACCTGCCCTCCACTGAGTTGGAGACCTATTTTTTCACCCCGCACGGATTGACTGCCCGCAACACCGCCGCTGATTTTGGGCTGGCGTATTTCTCCGCCGACACTGCCGCCGCGCTGGACGCACTTCTGCCACACTTTTTCGCCCCGGACACCGGCGCGGCAATTTTGGAAATCTTCACCGATAGCGCCGTCAACACGGCGGTGTTTCGGGCATTTAAAAAAGTTATCAGTTTTCAGTCGTCAGTTTTCTGACCACTGGCCACTGATAACTGAAAACCAAAAGGAGAAAACCCATGCAACTAAAATACCCGTGGAAACCCATCAAAGAATATGAAGAAATCAAGTTTGAATTTTTCGATGGCATTGCCCGCATCAGCATCAATCGTCCCGAAAAGCACAACGCCTTCACCCCGCTGACCGTCAGCGAAATGATTGACGCGATGAACGTCTGCCGCGACAATCCCGACATTCAGGTCATCGTTTTCATGGGCGAAGGGGGCAAAGCGTTCTGTTCCGGCGGCGATCAGGGCGTGCGCGGACACGGCGGGTACGTCGGCAGCGACCACGTGCCGCGTTTGAACGTGCTCGACCTGCAAAAGATGATCCGCTCCATCCCGAAGGTGGTCATCGCCGCCGTGGCGGGTTGGGCCATCGGCGGGGGGCACGTGCTACACGTGGTCTGCGATTTGACCATCGCCGCCGACAATGCCCGCTTTGGGCAGACCGGACCCAAAGTCGGCAGTTTTGATGGCGGCTTCGGCGCGAGCTATCTGGCGCGCATTGTCGGGCAGAAAAAAGCGCGCGAAATCTGGTATCTGTGCGACCAGTACGACGCGCAGGAGGCGCTGCAAATGGGGCTGGTGAACAAAGTTGTGCCGCTGGATGAATTGGAAGAAACGGTGATCGCATGGGCACAGAAAATCATGAAACGAAGTCCGCTCGCCATTCGGATGCTGAAGTCATCGTTCAATGCGGAACTTGACGGGCAAGCAGGGATTCAGGAATTGGCGGGCAATGCTACCCTGCTGTACTATCTTTCCGACGAAGCGAAAGAAGGCAAAAACGCCTTCCTCGAAAAACGGGAGCCGGATTTTTCGAAATATCCAAAGTTTCCGTAAAAGCAATGAATAATGAATAACGAAAAGTGAAAAATTATTCGACACTTGTACAACCTGTCATTGCGAGGCGCACAGCGCCGAAGCAATCTCCAATATTGGCTCACAGAGATTGCTTCGCTTCGCTCGCAATGACAATTTCACATCCACCTCTGTCCAGTCACAAAAATTATTCGTTATTCACTATTCACTATTCATTTTTTTAGCCAATGTCTTTCTCTGCCACGTACTCCCCCCACACCTTGCGCTTCCGCATGCCCGCCGGAACGAGTCGCGGGGTGTTGCGCGAAAAAACCGTCTATTTTCTGCACCTGCACGCCGACGGGCGCACCGGCACGGGCGAATGTGCCCCGTGGCGCGGCTTGAGCATTGACGCCACCCCCGATTTTGAAACCCAACTCGATGCGGTGTGCCGCCGCATTTCCGCCGGTGAATACCCCGCCGCCATCTGCGTGCCGCATCTGCCCGCCCTGCAGTTCGGGTTGGAGATGGCATGGCTCGATTGGACGGGCGGCGGCACAGGCAAATTGTTCGACACCCCGTTCACCCGTGGGGAAATCAACCTACCCACGCACGGACTGATTTGGATGGATTCGCCGGACGGACTGCGCCGCCAAATCGAAGCCAAAATTGCCGCCGGATTCACCGTCATCAAAATGAAAATCGGCGCGATTGACTTTGCGGATGAACTCGCTGTGCTGGCGGATATTCGCCGCAAACACCCCGCCGAGCGCATCGCCCTGCGGCTGGACGCCAACGGCGCATTTTCAGCGGCGGATGCGCCGGAAAAACTGGCAACGCTGGCGCAATTCGACATTGAATTTATCGAACAGCCCATCAAACCAGGACACGGGGCGGCAATGGCGCAACTGTGCGCCACATCACCCATTCCCATCGCATTGGATGAAGAACTCATCGGACACCACACCCCCGCCGACCGCCGCCGCCTGCTGGACGCCATTCGCCCGCAGGGAATTGTGTTGAAACCCGCGCTGGTGGGGGGCTTCGGGGCGAGTGATGACTGGATTGCCGCCGCCACCGAGCGGGGTATCCAATGGTGGGCAAATTCCGCGCTGGAATCGAATATCGGCTTGAGCGCTATTTGCCAGTGGGTCAGCGCCCGCGCACCCAACCGCGTACACGGTCTCGGCACGGGGAAACTGTATGAGAATAACGTCGCCGGGCGGGTGAAAGTAGTTGATCCGAAATTGGCATTTTCACCCCCTCCCGCCGCCTCCGGCGACTCCCTCCCCCTCACAGGGGGAGGGGTGGGGAGGGGGTCATCTAAACCCGAAACCTTCCTCCAGCGCTGGAACGCCGGACAGCAAACCTTCACCATCCACACGTCCGGCTCCACCGGCACGCCGAAACCCATTACGCTGACCCGCGCGCAGATGACTGCTAGCGCGCGGATGACCGGCGCGGCGCTGGGGCTATCGGCGGGCGACCACGCGCTGGTTTGCCTTTCCACCGAATATATCGCCGGGGTGATGATGCTGGTGCGCGGCGCGGTGCTGGGGCTGGAACTGACCATCGTCCCACCAAGCAACAATCCGCTGGCAGCGTTTCCCCCCGCAACGCACTTCGATTTTACGGCGCTGGTTCCCCTGCAATTGCAGAAAATCCTGACGGAAACGCCGAACAAAATCGGCATTTTAAATGGGATGAAAGCCATTCTGGTAGGCGGTGCGCCCGTCAGTGCGACGCTGGAACGGCAATTGCAAGCTGTCACCGCGCCGATTTATCACACCTACGGCATGACGGAAACCGTGAGCCACATTGCCTTGCGGCGGCTGAATGGCGACGCCCCCAGCAACGCCTTCACTCCTCTACCGGGGGTGTCGCTGGGGGTGGATGCGCGGGGGTGTCTGACCATCAGCGCGCCGGTGACGGGCGGCAAAACGCTCATCACCAACGATAGGGTTGAATTGCGCGCGGATGGCTCGTTTGTGTGGCTGGGGCGGTGGGATAATGTGGTCAATTCGGGCGGGGTGAAAATTCAGGTGGAGCAGGTAGAGGCAGTGCTGGCGCAGGCGCTCCTTTCGGTGGCGGAAGGGGCATTTGCCGCGCGACGCTTCGTGGTGGGCGGGGTGTCGGATGAACGGTTGGGGCAAAAGCTGGTGGCGGTCATCGAGGGGGAGGCACTGTCCACCCGTGCGTTATCGGCATTGGAAAACGCCCTGCGCGCCGCTCTGCCCCAATACCATCGCCCGCGCGAGATTTATTTTTTGCCCCATTTTGCAGAAACACCCACTGGCAAAATTGACCGCCGCCACACGCTGGCGCAGATTTCTCATCAATAATCTCAAACCCAGTCAGATTTCTTCTTTCTTCAACGTGAAAAATTCACCACCCCACCTTCCTCAGTTTGACTTTCCCTCCGTTTCCCAGTACGATAATTTAAGATGTATTTAGTGTATCTTTTACACTAAGTTTTTCGTAAGGAGGAACCACCCCATCGAACACAAAACTATTATTCCCATCATCCAACAGGCATTAGAGGAGGACATCGGCACGGGCGATGTGACCACCATCTGCACCACTCCCGCCCAAATCACGCTGACCGGCACCTTCACTGCCAAGCAGCCGGGGGTTGTCGCCGGACTGACTGCCGCCGCGCTGACCTTCTCGCTGGTGGATTCGCGGGTGCGGTTCACGTCCCTGCTGGCAGACGGCGCATCGGTCTCCCCCGGTGAGCCGATTGCCACCATTCACGGGCCGGGACGCGCCATCCTCAGCGCGGAACGGGTGGCATTGAACATTCTGCAACGCATGTCAGGCATTGCCAGCCTCACCCGCCAATTTGTGGACGCGGTGTCTAAAACCAACGCCATCATTTTAGACACCCGCAAAACGGCGCCCGGCTTGCGCGCACTCGACAAGTGGGCAGTGCGGCTGGGTGGCGGGCAGAATCATCGCTTTGGGTTGTACGATATGGTGATGATAAAAGACAACCATATTGTCGCCGCCGGAAGCATCACCGCCGCAGTGGAACGGGTGCGTGCCTGTGATAACCGTCGCCGGCCCATTGAGGTGGAAGTGAAAAATTTAGCGGAACTGGATGAAGCGCTGGCGCTGAATCTTGACCGTATTATGCTGGATAATATGAGCCTGGAGGCGATGCGCACCGCCGTTGAACGCACCGCGGGACGCACACCGTTGGAAGCATCGGGGAATGTCTCGCTGGAACGGGTAAAAGCCATTGCCGAAACGGGCGTAGATTTTATTTCGATTGGCGCACTCACGCATTCGGTGCGGGCGCTGGACATCAGCCTGCTGGTGACGGCAAGCGAACAATTTTCAGGAGTCAAACAATGACCGTGGAGCAAACCTACCTTCAATTAAAAGAAAAACTGAGCGATGTTGTACCTGATTTTGAACTGCGCTATAAAGCCGAACTGGCGTACCAAATCAATCAGCTAAAACGGGAACGGAACGCCGTGATTTTGGGGCACAATTACATGGAACCGGCGCTCTTCCACTCCATCCCCGATGAGGTGGGCGATTCGCTGGCGTTGAGCCGTCGCGCCGCCGAAACTGACCGCGACATCATCGTTTTTTGCGGGGTGAGATTTATGGCTGAAACTGCCAAAATCCTGAACCCCGACAAAACCGTACTGCTCCCCGCCGCCAAAGCAGGTTGCTCGCTGGCAGAAAGCATCACCGCCGAAGATGTGCGCCGCCTTAAAACACAATTTCCGGGCGTACCGGTGGTCACATACATCAACACCTACGCCGACGTGAAAGCCGAAAGTGACATCTGTTGTACCTCCGGCAATGCGGCAGCGGTGGTAGAATCGCTGAAAGCAGAAACCATCATCTTCCTGCCCGATGAATATCTGGCGGGGAATGTGGCGCAGGAAACGGGCAAACACATCATCTTCCCCACCAAATCACCCCAAAACGGCCACGGAAACAGCAATCTGGATTACCAGATGATTGGCTGGCACGGGCGCTGTGAGGTACATGAGAAATTCACCGTGGAAGACATTGCCGCCGTGCGCGCCCAGTTCCCCGATGTAGTAATTTTGGCGCACCCGGAATGTAGCCCCGCCGTCACTGCCGCCGCCGACTTTGCCGGCAGCACCGGCGCTATGATTCGCTTTGTGGAAGAAACCGCCGCCCCGCGCTATCTTTTGCTGACGGAATGTTCAATGGGCGATAATATTGCTGCTGCCAACCCAAACAAAGAGATGTTGCGGCTATGCAGCGTGCGCTGCCCCCACATGAATCAAATCACGCTGGAAGACACGCTGACGGCGCTGCAAAAAACGCAGGTTGTCATCAACGTGCCGGAAGACGTCCGCCGCCGGGCGCTGAAAGCGGTGGAACGCATGCTGGCAATTGGGTGAGCGCGATGAACATTATTCAAACCGAAGTTCTCATCATTGGCAGTGGTATCGGCGGGGGAACCGCTGCGCTACAATTGGCAGACGCGGGCGTGCCGGTAACGATTGTTACCCGCGCCTCCGAACCGGCAGACACCAACACCTACTATGCACAGGGCGGCGTCATCTATCAGGGACAAAACGATGCCCCTGCCCTGCTGGCGGAAGACATTCACCGGGCGGGAGCAGGATTGTGCAACCCCAAAGCGGTGAAAATTTTAGCGGCAGAGGGTCCATCGCGAGTTGAGGAAATCCTGCTGAAAAAGCTGAATGTGCCGTTTGACTACACCACCGAGGGAAATCTTTCGGTGGCGCGAGAGGGCGGGCACGGCATGCCGCGCATCATCCACGCGGCTGATGCCACCGGCAAAGCGATTGAGATTGCGCTGCTGAAAGCCTTGCAAGCGCACCCCAACATCACCCTGCTCACCGGGCACACCGCCGTAGACCTGCTCACCCCGGCACACCATTCGCTGAATCGGCTGGCGGTGTACGAACCCTACGCCTGTGTGGGCGCGTATCTGCTAAACCAGAGAACCGGGCAGGTAATCACTGCGCTGGCGAAGAAAACCGTGCTAGCAACAGGTGGGTTGGGGCAAATTTATCTGCGCACAACCAACCCCCAGGGCGCACGCGGCGACGGGTTGGCGATGGCGTATCGCGCCGGGGCGCGAGTCATCAACGCAGAATTTATCCAATTCCACCCCACCACCTTCCGCCACCCGCAAGCGCCGCATTTCCTCATCTCTGAAGCAGTGCGCGGCGATGGCGCGCGGTTGGTGCACGCCGATGGCGAACCATTCATGCAAAAATATGCGCCAGAATGGAAAGATTTGGCTCCCCGCGACATCGTGGCGCGCAGTATCCACCACGAAATGCTGGCGCGGGATGTGACCAATGTTTACTTGGATTTGCATTCGTATATTTCCCGCGACCGCATCTTACACCATTTCCCCAACATCCGGGCAAGTTGCCTGCAATACGGGGTAGACATCACCCGCGATTTGGTGCCGGTGGTTCCGGCGGCACACTATTTTTGCGGCGGGGTGTGGGTTGACCGTTGGGGACAAACCACCATCAACAACCTGTACGCCGTGGGAGAAGTGTCATGTACGGGCTTGCACGGAGCCAATCGGCTGGCGAGCACTTCTCTGCTGGAGGGGTTGGTGTGGGGCGACCGCGCCGCGCGGCACATTGCTCCCCGGTTGAACAAACAGTCTGCCCCCAACCCGGCAGACATCCCGGATTGGCTCGACGCCAGCACAGAAGAACCCGACCCCGCGCTCATCAACGAGGATATGAATCACATTCGACATATTATGTGGAATTATGTGGGATTGGTGCGCACCACGCACCGTTTGGCACGTGCCATCAGCGAATTGCGTAATCTAGAAGTGGAAATTGAGCGATTTTACCGCGCCACCCGTCTATCTGATAGCCTGATTGGGCTACGAAACGCGGCCCGTACGGCCATCATTGTTGCGTCGGCGGCGTGGGAGAACAAAAACAGTATTGGCTGTCATTACCGGGAATAAAAAAACCGTTTGGGGTGACCGCCTAAAACGTTCATCCCAAACGGCAATCACCGTTGAGAAGTTACATTTTTTCTGAAAAAATCCGTGAGAATCTGTAACATCCGCGTAATCCGTGTGCGATTGGACGATGGCTGAACAGTCACCTGACAGGTGTTTTATTTTATTGCCCAGATGATGTCGGCCAGCGTCAGATGGTTTGGTTCAAAAGTAAGTGAAATCAACTTATCCGGGTCAAAGTGTCGCACGTAGGCCTCAATTTTGGTTTTCAACCACAACAGCTCGGCGCGAAGTTTCCAGTGTTCCCCCCGTTGTGAATCATAGAGCACTAAAAAGAGCCGGTTGTGAAAATGCTGTCGCCGCTGGCTGCTTTGATTTTTGTACAGCCAATCAACCAGTGAAACCGGGTTTTGGCGGGCAAAGGACAGGTCGTAGGGGTATCGTTTGGGGAAGACCGACGTTTTATGGTCAAACGTGGTGCCATTAATGCTAAAATCCACCAGCCGGTCTCGCGGATTCAAGGCCGCTGTCACGCCTGATAATTCGCTAAAGATTGTCTCAACCCCCCTTGCCGACCAAAAGTTAAACCAGCGGTGGCTGGCGTAGGCAAAAAATTGTCGCCGCTCGACGTTAGCTGGTTGGTATCTGTCAATATTTTGTTTCAGGCCGTTCCATTCAGGAATTTTATACACAAAGTTGGTGAGGTTATCCCAGTGGTTATTTTGTTTTTGTCCCCACGGCAAGAAGGGTTCACGGGTGTATTTTTGCAGTTCTGTTTGTAAGTGCGCCAGGTTCATTAGTTCGTGGTAATCCTGTCGTTCGATGGAAAAAACCGACAATAATCTACCGTATTGAGTCTAAGATGGCATCCAGAGCGGCCTGATCCCATTCAGCCTTTGTACCCTGAACAACCATTAGCACCTGTCCCTTGCTGGAATGAAATAGCGTGCTCATTTGGCGATAATCTGCCCCAGCAGCGTCAGTACCTTTGCAAAAAGTCAAGGCAACTTCTTCGCCATTTACTGTGCGTGTTTCCACATCATCCAGGGTTAAATCAAGTTGTTGGAACGATAACTGCCGTTGCAATGTTGATTCAATTTGCTTCTCCAAAACTGTTTGATCAATGTTGCCGGTGTCGGGTACTTTCATCATCATTATCAACATACTACTGGGCGTGTTGAGGTTTTTGGCAATGGCAACTAATTCCATGCCCATCAGTTGCATGCCAAATACTTCGCTGTATCCTTCCGGCAACGTATAATCGGCAATTTCTTGCCCCAGTGCTTTAGCTTTATCTGGCTCGGTGACAAAGGCACGATTGAGAGACCACGCGCTCACCAGTGCAATGCCTCCACAGCAAACACATGCCATAAACAAAACAGCCAGAATGGCGATGAGTTTTTTTGTTTTGCGTGTCATACTATCAACTTTAATCCTTCTCGTAAGGTATACCATCGGCGGCGGGAGCAATTGCGCGCCCAACCACACCGGCCAGCACAATCATCGTAATCACATACGGTGCGGCCAGCAAGAACTCGGATGGAAATCCGGGGATCAGGATTTGAATTTTCTGCTGGAAAGAATCGGCGAACCCAAACAATAGCGACGCCCCCAATGATCCCAATGGCGTCCACTTGCCAAAAATCATCGCTGCCAATCCGATGAAGCCACGACCGGCAGTCATCAATTCATCAAACTGGCCAACACGTCCTATGGTAAAGTATGCGCCCCCTAGCCCGGCAATCATCCCACTTAAAGTGATATTCACATAACGCACTTTGAACACATTCACACCCAGGGTATCGGCAGCTTTAGGGTGTTCACCCACAGCAATGGTGCGCAAGCCCCAGCGTGTGTAAAACAGGGTAATATGCAGCGCAATCAGCACCAAAAACATCAAATAGGGCAGGATATTCACCGTGAAGAAAATAGGGCCAAGCACGGGAATGGAACTCAATAGGGGGATGTGTATGGGAGGGAAGATGGCAGAATGATTGAATTTGTCATTAATGTTTGGGTCAATAAAAAAGCGTTTGACAATAAAGCCGGTGATCCCCGTTGCCAGAATATTAATTGCCGTGCCACTGATGATCTGGTCAACTTTAAATTGAATGGACATCACTCCGTGCAGCAATCCCAGCAACCCGCCGATGAGCACGCCGGCAATCAACCCCAGCCACAGCGACCCGGTGGCACTGGCAACCACCACCGAGATCAGCGCGGCGGTCAGCATCATCCCTTCAATAGCAATATTGATAATGGCGGCGCGTTCGGCGATAACCCCACTGAACGCCCCCAACGCAATCGGAGTGGCACGGATCAGTGTAGCTTGTAGCATGCCCACTAAATTAAATGAATTGTCCCGTGCCGCCCACGCCAAAAACGCCAGCACAAACAAACCAAACACCACACCAAACATCAATCCAGCCGATTTGTAGCCGCGTGCCAACTCCCAGCCCCCTATGAACAGTGCCACCAGTCCCAACAAATACAAAACTGGCTGGGTGGGAAAAATCAAATCAGGAATCGGCGGCGCATCGGAGACAAAACCGGGATTCATGCCAAACGTGGTTAGCTGTCCACCTTCAGAATTGATGGCAAAAAGCCATATAATTATCAAACCGGTGATGATAAACAGCACCCCAAAAATCAAACGTCGTTGTTTTTCTGCGGATGTTAGCGTTGTTTTTCGTACCGTTGCAGTCGCTGCAGTCATCTTTCACTCCATAAAACAATGAATAGCTGGTCAAACAATTTACACGTTATTAACTGTTCACTGTTAATTGTAAATTGTTACGACCCCCAGCCACGGGTGAACACCGTCTTTTCTTCTTCACCCACAGCCCGCAGCCTGAACAGCCAGCGGACAATTTCCGGGGCCGCGATGAAAACAATTACCAATGCCTGGATCATGGTGATGATGTCAATGGGCACGTGTGCCAGCGATTGCATACTGGTAGCGCCACTGCGCAATGTGCCAAACAGCAAAGCCGCCAACACTACGCCGATCGGATGGCTTTTGCCCAGCAGCGCCAGTGCAATACTATCAAACCCATACCCCGGCGAGAACCCTTCGGCCAGGAAGTGGTTTAAGCCCAACACTTCGTTGGCGCCGGCCAGGCCCGCCAGCGCACCGCTGACGCCCATTGCAATCACAATATTACGCGCCACATTCATGCCGCTGTACCGGGCAGCATTAGGATTTGCCCCCACGGTACGCAGTTCAAACCCAATAGTTGTTTTGAATAGCAGCCACCAGACAAATATTGCGGCCAGAATCGCCAAAATAAGCCCGGCATGCAATCGCAACGGTGGGCCAAAGAACTGCGGCAGGTACGCCGACGGCTCTATTAAAGGACTAACCGGCTTTCCGGCGCCCGGTCGCTGCATGGGGCCGCGCAGCAACCAGGACATTATCCTGAAGGCAATATAATTCATCATAATAGTATTGATAACTTCGTGCGCCCCCGTTTTTGCCTTTAACCACCCAGGAATAATACCCCAGATTGCACCACCAATAATTCCGGCCAAAATTGTTAGCGGCAGGTGAATGACGGCGGGCAAGCCGGTGATACTGTACCCCACATACGTGGCAAATGCTGCACCCATAGCAATTTGCCCCTCAGCACCAATGTTAAAAAGTCCGGCTCTAAAGCCCAGAGCCACAGCCAGCCCGGCAAATATATAGGGGATGGAAGTTACCAGGCTTTCGTTTAACGGGCGCATTGCAGTTCGGAACGCTTGTGAATCGCCAGTTTCCCGGTAAATTCGCCAACTCTCGACAATTTTGGTCGGGTTGCCAATAGAGCCGATGAACAATGCACGATACGCATCGTAAATTGCTCGTCCGGCGGCTTCAAATACAAATAGGGGTCTGTCACTGAAGCTCAACACAATCGCGGCGTTTCCAGATTCCAGGTTAGCCGCGCGTCTTTTCGCCCGTTCCAGGTCTATTTGTGTCTCCTTGTCTTGAATTTCAGGAACAATCTTTCTAAATATGTAACTTGTTCCACGCTTGAATATTACATAATCGCCAATGCCAATTTCATTCCCGTGGAATTTGAGCGCTGTATGCAAGTCAATTTCGGTGGCCGGATTAACGGGGCCGCTAGGAATCACACGCCACGGATTGGGAGCAAGACTACGCAATACAATGGGATCTGAAACCGCAACCATCAACCCACCCAATAGTAATCCAACAACAACAGCCAAAATGGGCACCAACATTGCTCGCCACGCCTGCCGAACAATCCCATTTTTCGTTGATTTTCGGGATGACTTTTTGTCAGATTCAACCACGCTAAACTCCTTGTTGCCCCTTCAATTAAAAAAGTGATTTCTTGTTTGCGAAGGGCATACGCTATTGCTTAAATTGTTGTAGCAGATAGTTACGAAATGCTTTTACCTCAATTGTGTCCGCCACGTTCACCCATTGTTCAGAGTGAGGGACATGGATGATTTGCCCGGCATTTGGCCCGGCGTCAACCACGGCCAGTTCCAGCTGTCGAAAAGTCATTAAATCGGGGCGACCAAGATAGCCTGTTGCCAGCGTATCCCACATAAAATACTGATAATCGTAATGCGGGATGGTATTCACCGTTGTGGCCCAGCACTGTCCTGCAAAATCAGATAGCCTATAGGCTCGTTGTTCTGCAAGTTGCCGCAGAAAGTCCATATCTACCGGAACGTGGTTGGCCGCGTCCAGGGGGAAAATGGTCAGTGGCAGGCGCATTTCCAGTAATTTGCGCGCGGCGGGCGGGTCCCAAAACACATTCCACTCGGCGCTGCCATCGTGGGCATAGGTTCTTACATTGCCGGCAACATCTATGGCTCCTGCCATCCACACCACTTCAATTATGTTTTCTGCAAGGGAAGGATTGGCTTCCAGTGCCGCCACCAGGTTCGATGCCGGGCCGGTCATTAATATTGTGACGGGGCGCGGCGCAGCTGCCAATTTCCTGGCTAAAAACACGCGTGCAGGTTCCTGCACCACCCTTGCCTGCACCGATCTCCGTTCCAACAAAATGGGTAATGCGTTTACAATACGCGGGGCGGCTCGCCATGCTGGGGGGAAAGCGTTTACGCCGTGGAGGTCGCCGCCGGCTATTTCAACTGCTGAACGGTCTAATAGATCCAAGATTTTGCAGGTGGCTTCCAACGCAAAATCCAGATAACAATCGGCAGGGGTAACAGCCACACCCAGCAATTCGATATGGGGCATGGTTAGCAGTAACGTTAATGACAACAGGTCGTCCACACCCCCATCGTGATCCATTAGGACCAGTTTTTGATCTGCCATCCTTACAGTGTAACCGCCGCAGATTCTGGCATATCTTCTGGCATCGCTCCTGCCATCAACAGGCCTAGCTGGTCTTTTGATATTTCATTAGCTTTTACGATGGCCACAATGCGCCCTTCAAACATTACAGCAATGCGGTCAGATAGAGCGCGAATTTCATCTAACTCCGTCGAAACCAGTAGCACGGCGGTGCCGCCATCGCGTTGCTCAATAATGCGACGGTGGATATATTCAATGGAGCCTACGTCTAGCCCGCGCGTGGGTTGTGAGGCGACAAGCAATTTATTGGGCCGAGAAAATTCACGTGCCACAATAACTTTTTGTTGATTTCCACCCGACAACGTCCCTGCTGTAGCATAGATGCTGGGGGTACGCACATCATACTCTTTGACACGCTTGTCGGCAGCAGCAAGCACGGCCCGCTCATCGATCACCACGCCGTGAGCAAAAGGTTTGCGATAATAGGTATTCAACACCATATTATCTCGGATGGGATAGCTGAGCACCAATCCATCACGCTGGCGGTCTTCTGGAATATGTCCCACTCCCATTTCTGTAATGTGGCGTGGCGACGCATTGGCAACTTCTTCGCCCAGCAGGTTAATGGAGCCAGATTCAACCTGACGCAATCCGGTGAGCGCCTCCACAAGTTCAGTCTGGCCGTTCCCCTGAACGCCGGCAACACCCAACACTTCTCCGGCTCGCAGGGTGAACGACACGCCTTTGACGGTTTCATTTTCTCGGTCATCCCTGACAAATAGGTTTTGCACGGTTAAAATCGGCTGCTGTGGATGAGCTTCTGTTTTCTTCACCGTCAGTTCTACCGCGCGACCCACCATTAAATCTGCCAGGGATTGCTCGGTGGATTCTTCTGGTTTTACAGTTCCCATAGTTTTGCCTCGGCGCAAAACCGTAATTCGGTCTGCAATCGCCAGCACTTCTTTTAATTTGTGGGTGATGAAAATAATAGAAATTCCCTGTTCAATCAGTGATTTTAAGATTTTGAACAGGTCTTCAACTTCTTGTGGGGTTAACACGGCGGTCGGCTCATCTAAAACAAGAATGCTCGCCTGACGGTACAACACTTTGATAATCTCAACACGCTGTTGAACGCCTACGGGCAAATCTTTAATATAAGCATTGGGGTCTACGTTGAAGCCGTGCTGTTGAGAAATTTGCTTAATTTCTCTGGCCACCTTGCGCTTGTCCAGGAAGATGCCATTCTTCGTGGTTTCGTGCCCCAGCATTACGTTTTGGGTGACGTTTAAAACCGGGACAAGCATAAAATGCTGATGAACCATACCGATCCCCTGCGCAATGGCATCGGAGGGGCTATGGACAGTCACTTCTTTCCCGTGAATAAAAATCTGGCCTTTGGTTGGTTTGTAAAGGCCATACAGGATGTTCATCAGGGTGGTTTTTCCTGCTCCATTTTCGCCCAGCAGCGCATGAATTTCGCCCTTTTCCAGGGTCAGGTTCACGTTATCGTTCGCCAACACGCCTGGAAATTGTTTGGTGATCCCGCGTAATTCAAGAACCGGTACAGTCGGCATAAAAATCCTCTCTCACGGAATTACTGGTGTTATTTAGCCGGGGGGGAATAGGGAGCAGCGTGCAGGAAGTGTAGGATAATACCAGCACCACTCCTTCTGACTCCTTACTGTCTACTCCCTCCCTCCATCATGTAATTTTTTCGCGCACTTTGGCGCTAAGGTAATCTAAACTGGCCACAACGATGGCTATTGCCAGCATATTCACACTAGCCTGACGATATTTGAGCAAATTGATATTCTGGCTGAGCAAAAAGCCAATGCCGCCACCGCCGCCAAACCCGATGATGGTTGACATGCGCACATTGATGTCCCAGCGGTACAGGGTGAACGCGATGTACGGCGGCACAATCTGCGGGATTACAGCATAGATGATTGTTTGCAAACGATTGGCGCCGGTTGCAGTGATTGCTTCTATCGGCCCTGTGGAAATGTTCTCTACTTGTTCGGAGTACAGTTTTCCCAGAGCAACGATGGTGTGCAGCCCCAACGCCATCACCCCGGCAAAAGGGCCGATGCCCACCCACACCGCAAAAGCGACAACCATTACCAACGGCTCGATGGAGCGGAAGGTGTTCATAACCGTGCGGAAAATGTAGTACACAAACATACCGGTGGAGATGCTGCGTTGAGGGTCGATGACAATTGCCAGCACAGCAAATAAAACACCCCCCACAGTTGCCGGTGTCACCACCACCTGTCCCAGTGTGCCGAATTCATAAAACCAGTTGAGCGCAGCCGCAACAACGCCGAACAAAATTGCGCCAGCAAGCACGGCCAACACAAACGCCAAAATTTTATTCCCCATCTTTGGCAGTTTAGGAATGGTTGGTTCCAGAATTCTATTGACCAGCGGGTTGAGGGTAAGCACCCCCCCCAATGCACCGATGGCGGGCAGCCCTAACACAATCACATCAGAGAAGATGAGCATAAAGTTACCGAAAAAGGCCCAATTTCCCAGCGAATGCTTGAGTGACAGTCCACTGGTGCGCCCCAAATGTCCCAGCACCGATAACCCAACAACGGCAACAACAATAATCACAATTGTAACGACAAATTGTTTGATGGCATTCAACCACTTTTTGCCGTCGCCTACCGTCGCTACTTGCACCGATGCCAGTCCAAGCAGAGGAATGATTGTCCACAGGATGGCTTCTTTGCCAACGGTGGCGTTTGCGCCCACCAGTGTACTGCCATAATTTGCCAGGACTTTAAACAGCATGTACCCCAAATAAGCGCCAATGGGCATAACCACCAGCGACGCCATAAATTTGGTGAATGTACTGGTCACTTGCAGCATTAAGTTTCGCGCTGCCATAAAACTGATGGGAACAGCCAGAATAACGCCCAATGTGGTAGCAATAAACGCCAGGAACACCGTTTCGATGATTTTGTTCCACGTTTCTTTTAGCGCTTCGCTGGGCCGGGGGGTGCCGCTGCGCCGGTTGACCACGGCGCGCACTGTTTGCGGTTGGTCAGAAATGCGGTCTTGCTTCAGTCGCACATCTTCTGTGAATGTGCCATCGGGTTGAACCTCAACGGCGCCTGTCGCCAGTTTTAGCTCAACCGCATCTTCAGGGTTCTCGGTGTAAGGGACAAAGAAGATGAATACATTTTCCCCTGGCTCAAACCCGGCCCCACGCACGGTGACCGTGTCGCCAGGAGCGGCGCAGGTGGTAGAGAGCGAAATGGCCGGCTGGCCCGGTTGGGTCGCCGGCGTTTCGGGAGCGGGGCCTGCGCACGGCACCAGAATGGGCGTGTCTATTATCATCCGCTCTGTGTCGTATGCAAGCAAATCGGGGTGCGCCAACCCGCGCAAAATATTGGTCAATTGTTCCTGTCGCTTGGGTTGCTGAGGTTTTTCCAGATCAACTTTAGTCACCTGCAACCCATAAGCATACACAATTACAATTGCCACAAATAAGGCAATTTTTCCTAATGTTTTGAGCAAGCTATTCGATGATTTTTTCATAAGCGTTTTTTGATGGCGTGTTATGTAATTTGCGGCACCATTTTTTCAACATTGTAATAGACACAGATGCACACAAGTAAACACAAATTGTAATCAACTTTGATGATGGATTCGTAAAAATTGTGTGTACCCGTGTTAACCCGTGTCCAAAAAACAACTAACCAATACGCTGAGCTTCTTCGCCATAAATTTCTTTAAAGCGTTTATCATCGATCTCTTCCGGTTGCCCGTCGAAGACCAGGTGTCCGTCTTTCAGCGCCACGACGCGGTCAGCATATCGTTGCACCAGGTCTAAAAAGTGCAGGCTGCAAATAACGGTAATCCCTTCGTCTCTAAGTTGTTCCAGGTATTGCATAATGCTGTGCGCCAGAACGGGGTCCAAACTGGCAACCGGTTCATCGGCCAGCATAATAGAGGGGTTCTGCATCAAGGCGCGGGCAATACCCACCCGCTGCTGTTGCCCACCGCTCAGTTCATCGGCGCGCACATAGGCTTTGTCTCTAATGCCCACTCGATCGAGTTGCTTTAGCGCCATTTCAATGTCTTTTTTGGAGAAGCGATTGATCAGGCTCCAGATGGGGTTCGTGTAACCCAATCGTCCGGCCAAAACATTGGTAACAACTGGCGAGCGCAGCACCAGGTTAAAATGTTGAAAAATCATCCCAATGCGCCGCCGAATGCGCCGCAGGTCATCGGGCAGGGCAGCGGTCACATCCACGCCATCTAGAATAATCTGCCCGGCGGTCGGTTCAATTAGCCGGTTAATACATCGCAACAAGGTTGATTTGCCTGAACCACTGAGGCCCACTACCGCCAGAAACTGACCCTGGGGCACAGAAAAACTCACATCATCCAGGGCCAAAACGGTGTTATCATAAATCTTGGTGATATTTTTAATTTCTAACATAGATGTGTGTCTTGAACTTATAAGTAAACAGCTTGGCAAGTTGACAATACGGTTAACAGCCCAATAGGATTAAATTAATTTGTAACTATTCAGCAAGCAAGTTGTAACACAGAGTTTCACAGAGGTCTCACAGAGATAAGGAGATTTTTACGGTATTTTTTTGTTTTTCTCAGTGTATCTTTGTGTTTTCTCCGTGTTTCTCTGTGTAACTGAATAGATACATTAATTTTTTGTGTGACAAAAAAACTGGGTGGGGAGGAGACACCTCCCCACCCAATTAAATAGGGCTAAATAGTAGCATGCAATTCACACAACAGCAACTACATCAACTGCCAAAAATATCTTCTTCGGTGTACCCCAGCACATCAATTAGCCTGCGAACGGGATCATAGAAGGAGTCGCCGACTGGCTCAACGCCTGTCCAGTTGTAGAACTTGTCGCTACAAATAGACTGTTGACATTCATCGGAACCGGCGAAAACAACCAGGGCATTCAGGATTCTAGCGCGCAAGCCTTGCGGGAAGTCCGGACCAAAGCTGACGGTGTCGTTCGGAATTTTATCACCCAGCTTTAGAATACGCACTTTAGCAAACACATCGGGGGCGGTTTCCATCACCGATGCACGCGCATCGAGTACCCGAATATCACCCGACATCGCGTGCCCCTTGTCGTCTAGTTTAACGTTCATCACATCATACGGCTCGGGATCCTGACCATAAATCCATTTGGGGGTGGTGAGGGGCGGGGAGAAGTAGGCGGTAGCGAAATCGACTTCGCCGTTGTATACGGCCAGCACCGCTGCACCATGGCCACCCGCCTCTATAATTTCACCCGGCTCAACGCCCAGGGCTTTAAACTCGGCGCTGGGATAAAGGAACCCGGAAGTTGACCCACGGTCTGGCACAGCCCATTTTTTGCCCGCCAGGTCAGCCAAGCTTTTAACGTCACTATCACGCGGAACAAGGAATTCTTCGGTGTACCAGGAAAGACCATAGCGAACAGCAGCGCCGCCAACGTCCACCCCACAGCGGTTGTTTGCCAGGACGTATCCCAACGCGGGGATGAAGCCCATTGTCTTGTCAGGCGAAGCACACATCGCCTCGATGGTGGCGGCGTAGCTGGTGGGCACGCTCACTTCAAAGCTCAAACCGGTAGCTTTTTTCAGGGCAGCAGCCATTACCTGACCACCACTCACAATTTCACCGGCATCCACAGAGGGCACAAACAGCACCTGAATTGGATTTTCTGGGCTACCCAGTTCGCCAGCTGCGGGAGCCTGATTTTTTAGCGTAACAGCAGCTTCTTCAGCGCTGGGGATGTATAATTTTTGCCCTACATCAATGATGTTCGGGTTGTCGATATGGGTATAGCTGGGGTCAGTTTGGGCTTTGGCATTCGTTGCTTCCCAGATGGCCGGCCAGGCAAAGATGTCACCGAGGAATTTATCAGCAAGCTTACTTAGCCAATCATCTTTCTGCACTACATAATCTGTACCCCCACCCTGGTGCGGTGGAGTTGCGCCAACAGTTGCCACAGAGAGCGTGAACAACATCACCACAAGTAGCAGAACACTAAGTACTTTTCTCATAAAAAATCTCCTTTTGTTGATTATTGAGTAACTTGAATTTGATTAACTTGGTGAGCAGCGTGTGCCTCAATGCCATCGCCTTATAAAATTATTTGATAATCACACAGGGAAGTTCTTAACATTAACATTATATATTAGTTATGGGCATGTGGCAAAAAGATATTGAGGCTCATGCTTCCAATATTAATGCATTTCTAACACTCCTTTAAAACTGCTTTAATCTTGCAGGAAGATAATGCGGGGTGGAAAATCAAATAATGCCTTACCTGTAAAGGAGTAAAGCCTATGATCGATGTTAAGGAGTTGAGCAAGTCTTATGGCCCCATTCAAGCCCTAAAAGGGGTCAGTCTGCACATTGATGATGGCGAAATTGTAGGCTTACTCGGCCCCAATGGGGCCGGGAAAACCACCACCATCAAAATCCTTACCGGCTACTTGCAGCCGGAAGGTGGTACGGTTTACGTAGATGGGGTGAATGTGCTCACGCACCCCCGCGAGGTTCAGGCCCGACTTGGGTACCTCCCCGAAAACGCCCCTCTCTACCCCGAACTGTCGGTACAGGCATATCTGCGAATGATGGCCGACCTACGCCAGATCCCGCTGGTTGAGCAACCAGCCCGTCTTTCTGAGGCCATTTACGCCACCGGCCTGGCCAATCACCTCACCCGTCCCATCGGCGAGCTGAGCAAAGGCTATCGCCAGCGCGTGGGATTGGCCCAGGCGATTCTGCACAAACCCAAGCTCCTCATTCTTGATGAGCCAACCGTTGGCCTGGACCCCACTCAAATTGTTGAAATCCGGCGCCTGATCCGACGCTTGGCAAAACACAGCACCATCCTCTTCTCTACCCACATTTTATCAGAAGTAGAAGCTCTGTGCGACCGCGTGATCATTTTGATGAATGGCGAAATCCGCGCCGATGCGCGCCTATCGGAACTGTCCGCCACGGCCGACGCGATTCTGGTTCTGCAAAACAAAATCCCCCACCTGGAGCGCGAATTACGCAGCATCGGCGGCGTGCGCGGCATTGAAGCGGCCCCGTCAACCGATGGCCACCCGGCCTATCGCATTTTGGGCCACGATGACGCCGACCTGTGTCCGGCCATTTTTGATCTGGCCCGGCAAAAAGATTGGCCCGTGCGCGAGCTGCGGCGGGATGTGCAAACATTGGAGACGGTTTTTAATGAATTGGCAACAGCGGCGTAAAAGCTATCAGCCGCCAGCTATTTGAGACAGCTTTGCAACCTTGAACCTGAAACCTGAAACTTTGAACTTGAAACCCGAAACACGCTTGGAGCAATACTAATGAAACAAACCCTTGCCATCACTCGCAAAGAGTTAAGCAATTACTTTGGCTCACCAATGGCGCTTATCTTTTTGGGCGCATTTTTGGCGGCAACGTTATTTTCGTTCTTTTGGGTAGACACATTTTTTGCGCGGGGTATTGCCGATGTGCGCCCGCTGTTTCGCTGGATGCCCATTTTGATGGTTTTCCTGGTGGCGGCGCTAACAATGCGCCAATGGAGTGAAGAGGAACAAACCGGCACACTGGAAATTCTGCTGACCCTGCCGGTGCGCCCGGTACAACTGGTTATTGGAAAATTTTTGGCCGTGATGACACTGATTGCTGTTGCGCTAGGCCTTACCCTGTTCCTTCCCATTACAGTTTCGCTATTGGGCAACCTGGATTGGGGCCCCGTGGTCGGCGGCTATCTGGCAGCGCTGTTGATGGCTTCTGCCTACGCCGCCATTGGGTTGTACATTTCTTCGCGCACCAATAACCAGATTGTCGCCCTGATTTTAACCGTTTTAACCGGTGGGATCTTCTATCTGCTGGGAACAAATGGCGTCACCGAATTCTTCGGCGACACGCTGGGCAATATTTTCCGCGCTCTGGCCACCGGTAGCCGGTTTGAAAGCATTGAGCGCGGCGTAATTGATCTACGCGACCTGGTGTATTACCTGTCGCTGGCGGGGCTTTTCCTGGGCTTCAATGTGCTGTCGCTAGATAGCAAACGCTGGAGCTACGGGGAACAGACGGCCACGCATCACCGCACGGCCATCCTGGCCACCACTCTGCTGGCACTGAATCTGGTAGTTTTGAATGTATGGCTGGCTCCGCTCAGCCGCATTCGGCTTGACCTGACGGCGCACAAAGAATACACCCTCTCACAAACCACCCGCGACATTCTAAATAACCTGCAAGAACCGTTGCTCATCCGGGCTTACTTCAGCGAAAAGACACATCCGCTGCTAGCCCCGTTGGTCCCCCAAATTGAAGACACCTTGCGCGAATACGCAATCGCCTCGCACGGCAAAGTGACGGTAGAAATTGTGGACCCGCAGAAAGACCCGGAAAAAGAGGCGGAAGCCAACCAAACATACGGCATCCACCCCACGCCATTCCAGGTTTCGGGCCGCTACGAAGCCTCAGTCATTAATTCTTACTTTGACATCCTCATCCGCTACGGCGACCAAAATGAAGTGCTGAACTTCCGCGATCTTATTGAAGTAGAACCGCACCGCGACGGACAACCAGACGTGCGCTTGCGCAACCTGGAATATGACCTTACCCGTTCCATTAAAAAAGTAGTGTACGGTTTCCAGAGCATCGACGCGGTGCTGGCGTCAATGAATCAACCGGCTCACCTGACGTTGTTTGTCACGCCGAAGACGCTCCCCGACAAGTTGAAAGACGCGCCGGACACCATCAACAAAGTAGCCAACAAAATTGCCCAAGAATCAAACGGCAAATTCACCTTTGAAACCGTCAATCCAGACGATCCCAACGCCAAGCTAGACCGCCAAGCACTGCAAGACAAATACGGGCTGCAGCCCATTGCCGTCTCACTTTTCTCGCCAGATTCATATTACCTGCATATGGTTTTGCAAATTGGCAACCAGGCGCAGTTGATATTCCCCAGCGGCGACTTTAGCGAAGCCAATGTGCGCACCGCCGTTGAATCATCGCTTAAACGCGCTTCTACCGGCTTTTTGAAAGTTGTGGGCGTGTGGACGCCGCCGCAGCAACCCACCCAAAATATGTTTGGACAACAGCAACAACCGTTCTCCTCGTGGCAACGTGTGATGCAACAGCTCCGCCAGGATTACACAGTGCGCACAGTTTCCCTGAGCGATGGACAGGTTCCGGCAGATGTTGACGTGTTGCTGGTGATTGCCCCGCAGCAAATGACCGACCAGGAACGCTTTGCCATTGACCAATACCTGATGCGCGGCGGTTCGGTGGTTGTAGCCGCCGGAAATTATGCTGTTGCCCCCGACCCAATGACCGGTGGCCTGTCGCTAAAATTACTGGACGGCGGACTGCGCGATATGCTCAATAGTTACGGCATCGACGTGCAGCAATCGCTGGTGATGGATCCGCAGAATGAGCCGTTCCCGGTGGTTATTAACCGCAATCTGAATGGTCTGCCGGTGCAAGAAATCCAGGCCATCAATTATCCCTTCTTTGTAGATATTCGCCCGGATGGAATGGACAAGGGCAACCCCATTGTCTCTGGCATGTCTGCCGTCACCCTGAACTGGGCCTCGCCGGTGGTAGTTGATAAAAACAAAAATGCCGCCCGCACGGTAACGACACTGCTAAAATCAAGCGCTAAATCGTGGCTCCGCACCGACACCGATATTCAACCAGACCTGAAACAATATCCCAACCTGGGCTTCCCCGTGGAGGGAGAACAAAAATCGTACCCGCTGGCGGTTGCCATTCAAGGGTCGTTTGAAAGTTACTTCAAAGGAAAAGAATCGCCGTTACAGGCGTCCACAACCGCCAACGGCGGCGATCAGACCGCCACGCCGCAACCGACCTCAGCAGTGGGCGTCATTGAATCTTCCCCCGACACAGCCCGGCTGGTGGTTGTTGGCAGCGCAGAATTTTTAGACGACACCATCTTTGATATTTCATCGCGCCTCACCAGAGATCGCTACCGGAACAGCTTGCAATTCGCCCAAAACACCGTCGATTGGTCGGTGGAAGACCTGGACTTGCTCAATATTCGAGCGCGTGGCGCACAATCTCACATCCTCAAACCACTCACCGAAAGCCAACAATCTTTCTGGGAAGGGGCAAATTACCTGGTAGCATTGCTCGCGCTGGTGGCCTTCGGCATTATCTGGAACACACACCGTCGCAATGAACAGCCGATGGAACTTCTTCCCCAAGAAGAAATTGTGGAACAGGAGGCACGCTTTGAACACATCTAAGGCTCAACCCATCGCAGGCCTGATTCCGGGCCGATTTAATCAAATTCTGGTTATTTTGTTGATCCTCCAACTGGTTATTGTGGCGGGGGTGTACTGGCCGCGCCAAACCGGCAACAGCGGCGGCGGCCCGTTGCTGGGAAACCTGACCGCCGACCAAATTACATCCTTCACCGTTACCGATGCGGACGGCAATCAGCTCACGTTGAGCAAAACCGATGCCGGGTGGGTGTTGCCAGACGCAGACAACTATCCCGCCGACAAAGACAAAATTTCGCCGGTGCTGGATAAAATTGTCGGTCTGAAAACAGACCGGTTGGTGACTAAAACCGCCAGCAGCCACAAACGGTTGCAGGTCTCGGCCGATAAATTTGTGCGCAAAGTTGAGCTAAAAACAGCCGCCGGCGCTGTGACCACGCTGTATATCGGGTCGTCTGCCGGGGCCAAAGCAACACACGTCCGCCGCGAAGGCGAGGATGAAACGTATCTCACCGGCAATCTGGCAAACTGGGACGTCACCGCTCAGCCAAGCTTGTGGATCAATCCGGTTTATTTTGAAGTCAACAAAGATGAAATGACCTCCCT
>CAYPUV010000018.1:0-28792 GCA_964413895.1 uncultured Anaerolineaceae bacterium | reverse complement strand
GGGGGAAAAGCAACGATTTTTTGAAACCTTAAAATTGACTTTGCAACAGCCGTGTTTGTATTATTGTATAACATTGCCAACTGAATTATGCTACGGTATAATGCAAATGTAGGAGAGCGGCAATGATGGATACGATTTTGGTTGTTGATGACGACCCTATGGTACTGGAGCTAATAGAGTACAATTTACGGGGACGCGGCTATAAAATCATTACAGCAGCAGACGGGCAAGAGGGTATTCGCGTGTTTCACCACTCGCGTCCGCAACTTGTTATTTTAGACATCGCCATGCCCAAGCTCAATGGGTATGAAGTGTGCCAGCGTATCCGCGAGGTGTCTGAAGTGCCCATCATTATCCTTACCGCCAAAGGTCGGTACGAGGAAGACATTGTCAAAGGTCTTGATATGGGTGCTGATGATTATTTGATGAAACCCTTCAAAGTGGGCGAATTGTTGGCTCGAATCAGGGCCTCGTTGCGGCGGGCGCGGATGGGAGCCATCACGCCAATAAATGTTACCTACCGCGATGATTACCTGGTGATTGATTTAAATGCCCGGCAGGTGATGCGGGAAGGGAATCCGGTAAAGCTCACCCCCACCGAATACAAGCTGCTTGCGTATTTAGTGAAAAACCAGGGGCGGTGGTTGGAATTTAGACAAATATTAGAAAATGTCTGGGGTTTTGAATATATTGATGACATTGACTACCTGCGCGTGTACATTTGGCATTTGCGACGCAAACTGGAACCCAACCCCAAAAAGCCCATTTATTTGTTGAATGAATTGAACGTTGGGTACAAATTTGAACCGCAAATTTAACATCATCTCAATTACTGTCCGTAGTTTGCAAGGCCGCCGCTTCTCTTGGGCGGCTTTTGTTGTGTTGGGAATGGTGTTTATGGGGATAGTTCTTCCCGCCCACGCCGATTCTCCCCCCCCACCGACCATCATCCGCGCCGATAATATCGGCGTGACCCTGCGCTGGGAGTTCCCCCCCGTCGCAATTGCCGCCCAACTGGTGGACAATCAACCGTTTAGCGTGGTGACGATGGACGCTTTTCCTGCTGACGGTACGCCCGGTGCACCGAACCTGCCCCACGCCGGTACACTGGTGGGACTGCCCCCCACCGGCGGCGCAACCCTTCGCATCATCGAACTGGAAACCGAAACCATCACCTTGCCCGCGCTACCGCTGCCCGCGCCCTCTTTTTCGGCAGTGGGAAATCCACCCACCGCCCGCGAAATGATTGCCCCCAACCCTGCCGTATTTGCCCGCAACGCCTTTTTCCCCGCCGAGACTGCGCAGCTGAGTGCGCCCATCCAGATCCGACGGCAGCGATTGGCGCGACTCACCGTCAACCCCGTGCGGGTAAATCCCGTTTCGCGCCGGGCAATCATCGTGCGGGCAATCACCGTGCAAGTTTTGTTCGATGGCCCCGTGCCCGCGTCCCGCACATCTGCCGTACCCTCCACCGACCCCATCGCCCGCACCCTGACTGTATTGCTGGCGAACCCACAAGCGGCGCGGTGGCAACTTCCCCGCCCGCCGCTGCCCCGTGTCGCCGCATCCGCAGCCATTTCAGAAGCGAAAATCGTTGTAACCGCAGCGGGGTTGTATGCGCTCACCCGCGCCGATTTGCAAGCCGCCGGCCTTCCGGTGGACACACTCGACCCGCGAAAACTGCAACTGACGCACGGCTATCCGCGCCAATCGGTGGCGATTCAGGTGGATGGGGAAACTGACGGGCATTTTGACCCCGGCGACCGCATATTATTTTATGCCACTTCTACGTTTAGTCGTTACACCGATGAGGATGTGTACTTTTTGCAGGTAAACGACACGTCCGGCACGCGGATGGAGACACGCGCTGGCGACCCCACCGGATTGCCCGCCGGCGCAATATGGTTCACTGCTACAGCAGAAGAAAATCACGAATACGAGCCGCAATATCCCACCCGCAATGGCGACCCCTGGTATTGGGCAGATATTCGGCGGGGAGAACGGGCCGATCTTGGCTTGACGATTTCTCGTCCCCAAAATGACGGCTCCGCCACTCTATGGGTGTGGGTGCAGGGAACCACCAATCCTGTACAAACGCCGAACCATCGCGTGCGGGTGTTGGTGAATGGGCAGCAGGTGACGGAAGAAATCTGGACAGGGGACACGGCGCGGGTCATTACCGCCGTTGTGCCGTCATCGTATTTTGTCGACGGGGTTAATCTGGTGGGTATTGAATTGCCTGGTTTGGATGGGGTGACGGTGGAGGAAGTTTTGCTGGACGCGATTTCATTGCGCTATCCCGCCCGGCCAGCGGATGTGACGCCGCTGATGTTCCAGGGCGATGCAGAACGACGCGCCTATACTCTCACCGGCTGGCAGAACACCACGCCCATTGTGTTGGATGTGACCCAGCCACTCGCGCCTGCCATCGTCACAAATTTTTCGCTGGCCGGTAATGATGCATTGACCATCGGCGATGGTGACGCCACGCCCGCCCGCTATTTTATCACGCCTGACAATGCTGTTGACACGCCAAAAACTATTCAGCCTGCAAAAACTCTCGCCGATCCGCCCGGCGGGGCAGATTACATCATCATCACCCATCCTGATTTTGCCGCTGCGATTGCGCCGCTGGCCGCCCATCGCGCCGCGCAGGGATTGCGGGTGGTCACGGTGGATGTGGAAGCGATTTACGATACCTTTGGTGATGGGCGTATGTCGGCGGAGGCAATAAAATCGTTTTTGCAGCACGCCTTTTCCACCTGGACCCCGCCCGCGCCAACGGTTGTGCTGCTGGTGGGCGATGGCAATTACGATTTTAAGGATTATCTGGGCTGGCATAACCCTACTTTTGTCCCCCCCTATCTGGCAAATGTGGACCCCTGGTTGGGTGAAACGGCGGCGGATAATCAGTTTGTGACGCTCACTGGCAGCGATAATTTTCCCGATATGCTCATTGGGCGATTGCCGGTGAACACCCCCGCCGAAGCGGAAACGGTGGTGGATAAAATTATCCATTATGAAACCAATCCGTTTCCCGGCGGCTGGAATGCCCGGCAGCTTTTTGTGGTTGACGATTTTGACCCCAATGTTGGGGATTTCGCCGCTGCCGCCGATAAAGCGCACGCGATGCTCTCTGCGCCGTTGGAGGGAGAGCGCTTTTATTACGACCCGCATGCTGCCGGCGAGGGGCGTTATGCGGATGCGACAACGCTGCGCGATGCATTTCGCACCGAATTTAACCGGGGGGCGGGGGTGGTATCATTCACCGGGCATGCCTCGTGGCATCAATGGGCGGCAGAAGCGCTTTTCCGTTGGAATAAAGATGCCGCACTAAACGATGTTTCCCAATTGACCAACGGCTATCAGTTGCCGCTGGTGTTGGAAATGACTTGTTTCACCAGCTTTTTCCAGCACCCTGAATACCCAACCTTGGATGAAAGCTTGCTGCGTCACAGCGGTGGCGGGGCGATTGCCGTTTGGGGTGCAACCGGATTGGGGGTGGCAACCGGCCACAGTCAATTACAAGCCGGGTTTTATAATGCTATTATCACTGATGGGGAACGGAATCTCGGTGCGGCGGTGTTGGCGGGCAAAACTCAATTATTCGCCAATGGGTTCAATCAGGATTTGTTGGACACGTTCACCTTACTTGGCGACCCCGCTCTGACGCTTGATTTTGATATTGTCCCCTTCACACATTCTGTTTATCTTCCGCTAATCACACGATAGCGAGATAACGGTACTACAGTACTGCTTGGGTGGGTCTTTTTTAATGATATTCACATGAATCTCAAACATCAATCTAATAACTTTGATGTACGCTGCTGGAAACCGTTGTGTGAATTGTGAATGGTTCTTTGGAAGTCGTGGAACCCCGGTTGCAGTTTGAGTAGCACGAAACAGTTGGGAGGGAGCAATGAGGGTATTGAAGAGTCACCGGAGCAGGGGTAGTGTCCATGTGCCGTGGTTGGTGCTTGAGGGTGGAAAACTATTACTTCGGAGCGCGGTTGTGCTGATGCTATTATTTGCGCCGTTGCAGGGGGTATTCGCTGTTGAAGTTCCACCGCCGGGAGTGCCAACATTTATCCAAACAAACGGCCCCAATGCGCCTCTGGGACGTGGAGACTGGTACACCAACAATGCAAATGGCGTTGCCGCAGGCTACCATTATTTTGAAATTAATGTGCCTTGTAATTGGCCCGCCACTACCCCTGTTTACCTTGATCTGTTCAGCCCGGAAATCAATCAGAATGCCATTACCTCTGGCTTTGACGAGATCAATGACAACACCAACAGTCGCTCTACGAATTTTGCATTTGCCGATGACACAATGTTTGAATTGTATCCGCCGGGGACACTGATCGGCCCGGTTCCCAACATTCCCGCTCCTGGAACCGGTATTCCCGGCACACTACAAACGTTCCCCCCCAGTACCGCCCCCGAAAGTTGGGTCCGTTTCTACACGATTTCCGCCCCTGTGACATGTGGAACCTACGTGTTGCGTGCCCAAACAGGGGTCAATGATGAGAATGGATGGCGGTTGCGTGTTGGTTCGGATGACGATGCCGACCCCAATAATGCACCACCCCCAAACTACGACAACCCCGACGGGATTGGCGGCAGCAATGATGAAATCACCATTGGACTCACGCAAACCTCGTACCAGCACGAAGTCCCTGCCCCTCCTCCTAATCCTGCTGATCAATGTTTAACCCTGTACCAGTTTGTAGAATTTGGCGCCGCCACCGTCCCCTTCCACAACTTTGATTTGGACAACAACCAGCGCGTGCGCTACTACGCCCCCAGCGCTGCTTACGATCCCACTGCGTCAACCGGTGGTATTGTCGGAACGGTTTCGGGGCAAACCACGTGGAATGGCGGCACGCAAACCTCGCGGGGAACCGGCGATGTGATCCCCAACCCCGAACCGGGCTGGTGGCGTATTGTGACTTGTGTTAACGACGACAACCAGTACATTCAAGAAGGAATAACCGGCAGAATTACATATTTTCAACAGCCGCCAACGCCGGTAATGACAGTTGGCAAAGACGATGGACAGTTGATTGTACAGCCTGGTCAGGTGTTAACGTACACTATCCAATTCACCAATACCTCTAACGCTACCGCGACGCCCGGCGCTGCCCTGAACGTGGTTTTAACCGATACGCTGCCGGTGGGTACTACATTTGTGGGGTGCGCCATCAATGCTCCCTTTGGCGGCACGTGTGCGGAAAACCCCAGCGGCGTGGTGACATTTTCCATTAACAATACGGTGAACGCGGGAGATGGAGGTAGCGTGCAGGTTGTGGCCCAGGTGGATACCAACGCCCCGCCCGGTTCTATCACCAATACCGTCACGCTGGGCTACGAAGACGGTTTGGGCAATCATTTTCCCCCCGAATCTGCTACCGACGTAGACGTTATTCCCCAGGCCAGCATAGCGGTGAGAAAAACAGCCATGCCGATCAGTGTGCCAGAACCCGGCGGCGTGGTGACGTTCACCGTGCAAATAACAAACACCGGTGCGCAGGTCGATGTCGTTATCAATACCCTGACCGACTCCATTCACGGCGATTTGAATGGACAGGGGACGTGTAGTGTGCCGCAAACCATCCTTGCCGGCGGGGTTTACACCTGCCAGTTCCCGGCCACGGTCAGCGGCAGCCCCGGCGATGCTGAAACAGACATTGTCACGGCCGGTGGTTTTGCTCCGTCCACCGAAGAGCCGGTGGGTGGCAGCGACGATGCCACGGTGACGGTGGCCGATGTGCCGTCGTCCATCGCGGTGAACAAAGTTGCCGACCCGCCGCAAGTGTCTGAGCCGGGGGGGACGGTCAACTTTACGGTCACAATCAGCAACACCAGCGTCACCGACGCGCTGACCATTACTAGTTTGCTTGATGACATTCACGGCGACCTGAACGGGCAGGGGACGTGCAGTGTGCCGCAGGTGCTGGCGGTGGGTGGCGTTTACACCTGCCAGTTCCCGGCCACAGTCAGCGGTGCGGCAGGCGATGCCGAAACGGACACGGTGACGGCGGACGGCGTGGATGACGATGGTGGCTCGGTGGGTGGCAGCGACGATGCCACGGTGACGATTGTTCCGCCACCGCCTGCCCCTGCAGCGCCACAGATCACCCTCCAAAAAGATAATGACGCCAACGGGGATCTGATTTTCTCTGATGTGGGCGAAATAGGGGTTTCTGGTATTACCGTTCCCTACCGCATTATTATTACCAACACCGGTACGGTGAGCATTACCACGCTCAACGTAACCGATACACTGCCTTCAGGCTTTGCATTTGTGCCGGGGAGCGCCAGTCCAGTGGCGCCAGCCCAAATAGGGAACGTGCTGCTCTGGAATAATCTAACTGGGGGCGATCCGTTTTTGCCCGGCGACCATATACAGGTAGACTTTTCGGCTAGCGTGACAACCAGCATAACCGGCACTTATACCAACGTGGCCGAAGCGCTTGGCGTATCGCCGGGGGGGAACGCAACCGCTACAGATGATACGCCGGTGTCTGTCACCGACCCATCGGTTGCCCTATCCAAACAGATTGTTCCACCGGGCATGGTCAATGGCGTTATTACTTACACAATCCAGCTCACGAACACAGGGCCTAGCATGCTTGATGTGCTTCCGGTGCGCGATACCTTTACCGGGCCGATCACGTATGTCGGCGGCACGCCCCTTGCCGACACGGTGGACAATGTCGTCGGTGTGCTTGAGTGGCTCGATTTGACAACCTCTCCCGGTTATGGAAATCTGGCGCCGGGGCAATCCGCGGTCATCACAACGGTGTTTAGCCTCATCACGCCTACAACAACATATTCCATTACTAATTTGGCCGTTGTCAGTGGCACGTTGGATGTTTATGGCAATCAGGCCAATCGGGATGAAGATACTGCTTTTGTCTCTAACGTACCTACGGCGGTTGATTTACTGTACTTTAACGCCACAAGCCAATCGGACGGCATAATGTTGGGATGGGCAACCGTCGTTGAGCTAGACAATTATGGCTGGCGACTGTTGCGGAGCGTCACGGGCAACCGCGCGGACGCTATGGATTTAAATGTATTCATCCCCGCTGCCGGGCACGGAGCATCGGGTGCTGCGTATTCCCACCTGGATCAAGACGTTGTGCGCGATGAAACCTATACCTACTGGCTGGTGGACGTAGATATTGCTGGCAACGAAACCGAACACGGCCCGGTCACTGTTACATTCGAGCAAGCAGTTGACGCAGGCACAATCTATAGAGTATACTTACCTTTTATAGTGAAATGATAAATGCTAACCTGCTGGAGTTTGGCGAAACCAGTAACGTGTTAATATGTGTTCGGAAAAAGGTGACCGGTACTTAAAAAATTGAACAAGGAGCAAAGCCGCACCAATGTCTCAAACAACTAGTTCCTCAAAAAACTTAAGGGTAATTGTTATTGTCGGCGTCATTTTATTGTTCATCGTTTTGGTATGGTCCATTGGTGGGCCTGGGGTTTCTGCGCAGGGAGTGACGGGAATAACGCCCACCCCCACCTTCACTCCCACACCGACCCCCCCGATCACCACAACCGGTGGTGGTCCTGGCCCTAACAACATCCCCGAACCGGCCACAATTACGTTGGTGGGCCTGGGGTTGGCCGGACTGGCAGGTTACATTCGCCGCCGCCGAAACGCGGTTCGTGGTGACGACCCGGTATAATCACGCGAGGCAACTCATCGGCAAGGTGCCGTGCGCCGCTACCCCCACCATTCGATGATGAAACTGCAACCAGTTACTTCAACTATATTACCCTTTGTTGCAGCCGCTTTGCTGGCCTTGCTGGCCTGGCCTGTTTTGCGTTGGGTGTGGAATGAGTGGTGGAGCAATGACTACTACAGCCACGGGTCGCTTATCTTGCTGGTGTCTACATACCTGGGTTGGCGGGTGCTGCGAACAACGCCCAAAAGCAAGGGCGACAACCGGGGGCTGATCATTTTGGCCGTGGGGCTGGCTTTGTTTGTATTCCTGCTGAACCGTCGGGCAATGTATCTGGCCGCATTTGCAACGATAATGATGCTGGCGGGGATGGTGTGGGCATTGGGTGGTGGACTGCTCTTAAAACGATTGGCTTTTCCGTTGGGATTTTTGGGGCTGGCAATTCCCCTGCCGATTGTGGAACGTGCCACGCTCCCCCTCTCGCTGTGGGCGGGGACGTTGTCCGGCTCGCTGGTACGCTGGCTGGGGCTTGATGTTGCCGTCACCGGCGCTGCGGTAACACTCCCCAACACCACGTTGACCATTGGCGCACAATGCAGTGGTATCAATTCAATGATTGCGTTGTTAACGCTAACAACATTGGCCGCGTATCTGCTGCGTGGGCCGTGGTGGGGACGGTTGGGATTGGTGGCAGCGGCGATCCCCCTGGCAATGATGGGAAACGTGTTGCGAATAGCTAATTTGTTGGTTGTGGCGCGGTTCTGGGGCGCAGACGCCGCCTTCCGCTTTTACCACGATTACAGCGGACCCGTATTTTTTGTGACTGTACTGATTGTGCTGGTTCCCCTCTCGAGGCTGTTGCAATGCAAGTCGTTTCGTTTAGACGTGTTATAGTTTTTGTGCTGTTGGTAATCGGGCTGGGGGTGGTTTACACGCCCCGATTGCTCACCAGGAAGAATTTTCAACCTGAATTAACCTATATTGCCGACCTGGACTACTGGCAGCGCACCGACCGGGAGCAAGCGGTAGAGGCTGCGCTGCCCATTGATATGCAACACGGGTTGGATGCTGTACCCTTGCAATTGGGCAACTGGCGTGGAGAGGACGTGCCCGAAACCAATCTTGAGGTGTTTATTCTGCTGGAACCGGAACAATTTGTCCAGCGCCGCTATCAAGATGATGCTGGACACATTGTTTGGCTTACCCTGATTGGCAGTCGCAAAACGCGCAGCTTCCACCCCCCAGACCTGTGCTACGCTGCCGATGGCTGGCAAACCAGTTTGGCCTCGCGTGCAATCCCCCTGGATGGCGGTGGCAATGTTTACGGATTGTGGCTCACCGCCCTGAAACAGTCCGACCCCGCCGCCGCCCCTGCTGAACACCGTGTTTTTTATTTCTACCTGTTTCCCAATCGCGCGCGCAATCAGACCGATGGCTTGATTCTGGTGCGAATCACATCGCCACCCTACGGCACCGACGAGGAAACCCTGACTGTACAGGGCGACTTTCTGCGCCAACTGCTTCGCCGCGCCGCGCCTGCGTCTGTGCTATAAAAGGTACGAAGTGCACTTCCCCAAACCACATTCATTATTATTGAGTTTGCCCCTGTTATTGCTGACGTTGACCGCCTGTGTCCCTGTCACTTCTGGGCCGGTTGTTCCTCCTCCGGCGGTCGGCTCTTGCAGCCTGCCTCTGTTGGCGCCGGCCACCGACGAACAAGCCATCACCGCCGTGCTCACTGCCGAAGGCGAGTGGGTGGTTCAGCAAGATATTGCCGGGCTGATGCGGCTGTGGGACCCCGCCGGGCAAATCATCGACGCCAACCACACGCCCCCCAACCCCACCGACGACCAACGCTGGCAGGGCGCGGACGCGATCCGCAACCGTTACGTGCATCGCGTGTTCCCCGGCGCGCCTTCCCTTGCCCAACCCACCGCATTGGTCATTTCGGTGCAGGGAAACCGGGCCACCATCACCAGTACCACCCGCATCGGGCAAGAAATTTCACCTGGGGGGGATCGCTGGCGGCTGGTTAAAAAAGATGGCTGTTGGCTATTACAGGAACTTGTGTTTAATTTGGAAAGACCGTAAAATTAACGTAAATTTTCAATATGGTGGGTTTCTGTAATTGGAGACTGGTGATTAGAAATTGGGTATTAGCCTCCAGTCTCAAGCCTCAAGTCTCCAATCATCAAGCCTCGCCTTTTCTACCGGCCACATAGCTACAAAAAAATAGCTTGTTTTGAAGGGAGCAAGATGAAATTATTGTGCCGTATTTTTTTGACGACGTTTGTTGGTTTGACGATTGCCCTTGTTGCCCCGGCGATGCCTGTATTTGCCCAGGGACCAACCCTTGATGTTTCGATGGATTTTGGCTCCGGCTCCACCGTTTTGAATGTGGAATCTGGCGTGGAGTTCACCTATTTCATTAACTATCGTTGTGCCAGCGCCCTGCAAAATTGTGCCAGTACCGTGGTGACCGATACTCTGCCGGCAGCATTACAGTTTATTGATGCCACTGCGCCACCAAGCCATATGACCAGTATCAATTTTGATAGTGGCACCAACACCGTCACCTTTAATTTTGTTGACCCGCTTCCCGCCGGCTCCACCGGCCTACTAGAGGTGAAAGCGAGGTTTCCGGCGGGCACGTTGCCCGGAACCAGCGCAGTGAATTTTGTCACCAGTTCTACCACCGGCGGGGTGTTTGTTAGCAACACCACCACTGCAACGGCTCAAGGGCAATTTGAAATGACCGCCAACAAAATTGTCAACGGCGATGTGGACAACGGGGTGGTTGGCAGCGCCTTTGACACCACCTACCTGTTGCAAATTTGTAGCCCCGATTCGGCGGGTGGTGTGCGGCTGACCAACCCCGAAGTGACCGATCCCTTGCCGGCGCAAGCAACTTATGTCAGTTCCACCCCGGCGGGGACGTATATTACGGCAACCCACACCGTCACATGGACCTACGCTGCCAATGGCGGCACATTACCCAATGTAATTGATGTGGGTGGTTGCTATTCTATAAACCTGGTGGTGCGTTTTGAGCCAGATGGCCCCGATGGCATTCCCGGTAACGCCGATGACCCCATTGTGGGAAATGTTGTCAACAACCAGATGACTGTCACCGGCACGCCAGAAGATGGTTCCCCGCCTGTAACCTTAACCTTGCCGGGGCCGTATGGATTAACCCTGTCTGCTCCAACGTATAATGGCAGTTTTAGCAAAACTTCCAGCAGTCCCTCGTCGTACACCGGGCGCGGCACCGAAGAACTGCCCGGCGGCCCGGTTCGCTACGATATATCTTACGCCAATACCGGCACGGTCACCAACACCAATGTCATCATCACCGATACCGTTCCCGTCAGCCACACTGTCGCCGTCATTGATGTCAATCCGGTGATAACCCCTCTCAATGCCTACTATGAATTGAATAACAGCGGCACATGGGTTCCCTTCCCCGGCAATCCGTATGCTGCCCCCACCACGGTCAACGTCGCCACAGACCTGGGCGTTGCCGGGAATGCCATTTCCGGCATTCGCTGGAACGTGGGCGATATGCCTTATGGTTCCCCCACGTGGACCGGCGGCTTCACCGCCACGCTAGATTCTGCCCTCACCGCCGGTACGGTACTCACCAACTGCGCCGATTTGGGTACCGTGTGGGACAACAGCGGCGTGCCTACCTCCGCAACTGCACAGCAATGTGCTACCGTCACCATCCTCGCCTCCAGCGGACGTGCTATTCCCCGCCCCACCAAATCAGTCAATGCCGGGCCGTATTTGCCCGGTGAGGTGATGGACATTACGCTCACCGCTTCTAATGCCGCCGTGGCGCACAATCCGGTTGAAGCCCCCATTATTCTGGCCGATCTGCTCCCCGAAGGGCTGGAAATTGTTGTGGCGGACACCATCACCAATGGTGGTTATCGTCCTGCCCTGATCACCGATACCTGGTACACCCTGCTCAACGCCGATGGCGCCCCTGCGCCCACCGCTACCCTCACCCTCAGCGGCACTCAAATGCTCGCTCGCTGGGAATGGGGACCGCCCTATCAACAATTGCCCGGCCACAACACCGAAGTGACCTTCAAAGCGCGGGTGAAAGATGGCACGCCCCCCGGCACCATCAACAACCGGGCTATGATGATGTGGAAGGACACCACCACCAACCCCCTGCTTTGTACCGGCGACCGGGTTTACACCGACACACTGGATCTGGACAATGACGGGTTGACCAATGACACCGGCTGTCAGACCAGCGGACAACCGGTCAACGTCAGCGTCTTTCTGGCGATGGATTCAGAAAAATTTGTCTGGGGTGAACTCGATTCCGACTGGAATAAGCTGGGCTGGACCGTTCCCGGCGGATACGTTGACTGGAAGATGGTCATCACCAATACCAGCAATGTCACCACCACCAACCTGATGGTATACGATATTCTGCCCTACATTGGTGATACCGGCGTCATTGCCACCGGCGAAAATCGCGACAGCGCCTGGCGGCCCAATATGCAAGCGCCCGTCACGGCCCCCAGCGGCGTGCCGCTGACGATTTCGTACAGCCAGTCCCCAAACCCCTGCCGCGCCGATATTGTGCCCGGCGGCCCCGCCGGTTGTGTGGATGACTGGACAACCACTTTCCCCGCCGATGCCACGTCGGTGCAGGCACTGAAACTCGATTTTTGCGACAGCAGTGGCTCAAATTGTCTGGAACTGCCGCCCGACACCGGCTCTGGCAACGGTGGCGTTGTCACCTTCACCTGGCACATGGTTGCTCCCAACAATGCTCCCTACAACCAGATTGCCTGGAACTCGTTTGGCTTCACCGCACAGGGTAGTGGCAAACAACTGCTCCCCGCCGAACCGATTCGCGTCGGCATTCGTCTCAGTGACACCGTTCCCTTCAACCTGGGCGATTACGTCTGGCTCGATGTGGCTGGTCAGCAAAACGATGGGATTCAACAGCCCGAAGAACCGGGCATCAACGGCGCGCGCGTTGAATTGCACGACAGCGCCACCGGCAATCTGCTGGATTACCGCATCACCGGCCCAGACCAAAACGGCAAACCGGGCTATTACCTTTTTGCCAATATCACATCCACCAATTATTACCTGCGCTTCTTTCCGCCTATTAGTTCACCCCTTACCTACACTGCCACCCTACCCAATCAGGGGGGCAACGACGCCCTGGACAGCGACGGCGAAACCTCCGGCAATGATGCAACGTATGGCGCGTATTCGCAAACCGCCGTCATCAACCTCATTACCGATACCCTGGACTGGGATCAGGGCTATTGGGTTCCCACCGATTACGGCGATGCGCCGCAGCAAAGTGGTGTCTACAGCTACCCCGTTCAGGCTGCCACCCAGCCCATCTCCGCCGCCCTGGCCGGACGACACATCATCTCTGGCAACATCTATTTGGGCAACCGCGTTGATGCGGAACTGGACGGGCAGCCCTCTGCCGATGCGTTGGGCGACGATACCACCCTCGCCCCGGATGATGAAGATGGGGTGCAGTTTACGAACTATTTGGGAACTGTAGCCCAGCCCACCGGGGTGATGGTCATCGGTCAGAACAACACCGTGGCGATTACCGCCACTATCCCCGCCACCCGCACCGGTTACCTCAACGCCTGGCTAGACTTCAACGGCGACGGCGATTGGGACGACGCGGGCGAGCAAATTGTCACCGATCGCGCTTCGAGCAGCACATTCAATCTCACGGTGCCGGTTCCGTCCACCGCCATATCCGGCACCACCTACGCCCGCTTCCGCTTCAGCACCCAGCCGGGGTTAACGCCCTATCTCACCGCTCCCGATGGCGAGGTGGAAGACTACCGGGTGCAATTGATAAACCCGCCGGTGAAATCGATCGCCGCCACCTCAGAGAGTCACACCGGCGGCGCAGACCTGGCCATCGGCGAAATAGTGCGCTACCGACTCGTTGTCCCCATCCCCGAAGGGATAATGCCCAACTTCACCATCACCGATACGCTGCCCGCCGGATTGCAGTTTTTGAATGATGGGACCGCGGCCACCAGCTTCACCGGCACAAATGTCACGTCTACCACGTTTACCATCGGTGGCGGGCCTTTTGGCGATGGCACCGACCCCGTTTTCTCTTTCGGTACCCTCACCAATGGCGATGCTGACCCTGACGAAGAAGATGTGGTGGTGGAATTTAATGCGCTGGTTTTGAATGTCAGCGGCAATAACAACGGCAATACGCGCAACAACCGCTTCACCGTCAGCTACGACACCTTCTCCGCAACATCAAACGTGGTTCCGGTGCAGATTGTCGAACCCAACTTCAATATCGCCAAAACAATCGTTACCCCCCCGGTTGACGTTGGCGACACCGTGGTGTACCAGCTTGACGTGACCGGCAGCGTCACCGATGCCTTCGATTTGCTCATCACCGATACGCTGATTTCTGATCTGACACTGGGTAGTTTCAGTGTGACGGCGCCCGGCTACACCACTGTAGATACCAGCAGTAGCAACATTCCTGCCAATTACATTGACGTGCGGCTGGACACCCTGCAACCCGGCGACACCGCCAGTGTGCTCGTCACCGCCACCGTGAAAATAGCCGTTCCCGTGGGGCAGACCATCCCTAATACGGTCACCCTGGTTTACAGCAGCCTGCCCCTCACCGGAACCGTGGGCAATCCCACCGGCTCCGACACGCCCGGCGCTTCCGGCGCTGCAACCGGCGAGCGCAATGGCTCTGGCGGCGTGAACGACCACACCGCGACCGATGCGGTCAACGTCACCCTGCTGGAACCGGCCATTCTCAAAGGGGTCACTCCCAGTAGCGGCACCATTGGCAATTTGATAACCTATACCATGCGCATCACCTTGCCAGAGGGAACCACCCAGGGGTTGGTGGTGGAAGATGATATTCCCGCCGGACAGGAATACCGCAGCCACCAGATTATTTCTACGGCCGCAGCCAGCAGCGGTGATTTGACCAATGATTTCAATGGCACACTACCCGCGCCCGTTGTCACCGCGCCCGGCGGCGATGGCGTCAACACTACCTTCAATTTTGGCGATACCGTCACCACCCAGGATGGCAACAGCACCAACAATACCTTCCTTATTCGGGTGACAACGGCGGTGCTGGATGCGGCCGGCAACCAGAATGGCGCTTTGGTGGACAACCTTGCCAACCTCAGCTACACCCAAAACGGCATCACCCGCACAGTGAGCAGCACAATTCCCGTCACCATCGTTGAACCGATTGTGCAAATTGGCAAAACGGCGGCAGTGGTGACGGGCAATCCACAAGCGCTGGATTACACCGTCACCGTCACCAATAGCGGCGACGCCACCGCCTTTGGTCTGACCATCACCGATCACACCCCGGCGGGTACTACCGTGTCGAACATCTCCAACGGCGGGCAACTGCTGCCAGACAATCGCACCATCACTTGGACGATTGCCAGCCTGGCGGCCAGCGCGAGCCAAAACCTGACCTACCGCCTGACCCTGACAGATGTGATCTATGCCAGCAATCTGTTCACCAACACAGCGATGGTCACCAATACCTCGCTCACCAGCACCATCTCCGGCGTGCGGCAGTACGTCACCAGTACCGTCCACACCTTCCCCCTGCCGATGGGCCGCATTGGCGATGTCGTGTGGCTCGATGTGGATTATGACGGCGTGCAGGGCACATCACCCGCTGAGACGGGGATCAATAGCACGGTGGTGAATCTGTTCAATGCCGCTACCGGCGCGTTCATCACCACAACCACCACCGCCCCCGATGGCTCGTACATTTTTGAATATCTGCCATTGGGTGTGACATACACCGTGCAACTTGCCCCATCGAACTTTAGCGTTGGTGGAGTACTGCAACCATACGCCATGACCCGGTTGCATGTGGGCACATCTGATGCTGATTCGGATGCGGATCAGGTTGCAACGTTCAATGGCAACGGTTACGCCATCACCACCACGCTGACCAGCGCCATCACCGAAGACCTCACGCTCGATTACGGCTTCACCTTGCTGTACGATTGGGGCGACCTGCCCGAAAGCCCGTACCCCACCACCGCCGCCCAAAATGGCGCGCGGCACATCATTCTGCCTAACGGCAATCCGACGCTCGGTGCGGTTGTGGATGATGAAATTGACGGCCAGCCCAATGCCACCGCCACCGGCGACGATATTGCCCGTGTGCCGGACGATGAAGACGGGGTGCAGTTGATGACCCCGCTCGTTGCGGGACAGGTGGCAACCTTCACTATTACCGCCACCAACACCTCCGATGCGGGCCTTTATGCGTGGATGGATTTCAACGGCGATGGCGATTTTACCGACACCGGCGAGCAAATCTTCACGGGGCAATCGCTGGCAACCGGCGCGAATGTGCTGACCATCACCGTGCCGACCGTGATTTTGAGCAACATCATCAACGCCCGTTTCCGGTACAGCACCCAACCGACCCTCACCCCCACCGGAGAAGCACAGGACGGCGAAGTGGAAGACTATCAGTTTAACGCCACTCATTTGGTCAGTGTGGGTGATTTGGTCTGGTTCGATTACAACAATAATGGCATCTATGAACCTTCTGCGGGTGAAAGCGGCGCAAGTGGGGTGACGGTGGAACTGTTCAACGCGGGCGATACTGCCGGTGTGAGCACCCCTGTCGCCACCGCAACCACCAGCGCAACGGGGCGGTATCTCTTCCTCGGCGTGCCCGAAGGCGGCTATTTTGTTCACATTCCGCCGGCTGAATTTGCGGCAGGACAGCCGTTGTATGGCTACGATTCATCCCTGCCCACCCAAGCCAATCCCAATACCGACCAAAATGAGGACGTGGACGAAAACGGTGTGCCCGTATCCGGCACGGCAGATGTCGCCGGGGTGAACAGTGGCGTCATCACCGTGACCGTGGGCACAGAACCCACCGCCGATGACGTGACCAACCTCGACCCCACCACGCCCGACACCAGCAGTAACCTTACGGTGGACTTCGGCTTCTATCCCGCCCATCCGGGCATCACCGTGATCAAACAGGTGGAAACATCCCCGAATGTGAATCAGGCAACCGTGCGCTACACCATCACCGTGACCAATAGCGGGCAAATTAATCTGTTCCCGGTGGTGTTGACGGATACCCTGCCCGCCGAAATGCAACTCGTGCCCGGCACATTCAGCCCCATCAGCCCGACGGTTATCAGCGGGCAAACGTTGGGTTGGAACAATATTGTGGTCTCGGCATTGCAGCCGGGGCAATCCACTCAGGTGGGTTTTGATGTGCAAATTACAACGCAAATCACCGGCACATATATCAATGTGGTGACCGGCACGGGAGTGTACACCGGCGGCGTGGTCACCGATACCGGCTCCGTGCCGATTGCTGTGCGCGACCCGGCGGTCTCGCTATCGAAAAACATTGTGCCGCCTGGCGCGGTCAACGGCATCATCACCTACACCATCCGGGTGACCAACACGGGCCCCAGCGAGTTAGACATCATTCCACTGTTTGACTATTACGACCCCACCTATCTGACCTTTACCGTCTCCACCCCGCCGGAAGATTATCGCGTGTCCGGCGAAATTCGCTGGAATGACCTGACGCAATCATTTGGGCGCAACCTCTTGCCCGGCGAAAATTTCGTCGTCACCACTGTATTTGACATTATCCGCAACGTGACGCAAACGGTCAACACGGCAGAGGTCAGCAGCACGGAAGATATTTTCAATAACCTCGCCCCCAATATCGGCGACAGCGCAGTGATTTCAAATACCCCCACGGCGGTAGACTGGCTTGACGCGGCCTTTGTTGCGGCGCAAGGGAACAATGTCGTGGAACTGTATTGGCAAACCACCAGTGAAGTGGATACCATTGGCTTCTTCATCTATCGCAGTGAAACAGGCAGCCGGGCCGACGCGGTGGTACTCAACGGCGGCAACTACCTCAGCGCGCAGGGGCAGGGCGGTGGTGGCGCAAGCTACGCCTTTACCGATGCCGATGTGGTTGGCGGCGCAACCTACACCTATTGGGTTTCGGATGTGGACCGCTTCGGTGTGGAAACCTTCCACGGGCCACGATCGGTGACGTTCCAGGCCAATGGCGATGTCGGCAGCGGCCTGTTGAACCACGTCTACTTGCCGCTGATTTTGAAGTAGCAACGTAATGTGTGATACGGAGTGGGTTCGATTGTCGTCTCTCATCACGCAATACGAAATATGCAACATAGAGTACGCCTCGCCCCCTTTTTCTCTCCAGAGATGAGGGGGTGGTTTTTTTTATGCGCCACACGGTGCTATAATTTTGGTTGTCAGTTGTCAGGAGCTAGCTCAGGTTTTGCGCAATCAAAGGCAAAATCATCAAAGATAGCATGAAATTGCAAGATTTTTTGCAACCATACAGGGTGTCATTGCGAACCGCCGCCCTCAATTGCAAAAAAGTTGGGCTAAAAACTGAATACTGACAACCAAAAACTGAAAACCAGAAACCAGAAACAAAAGGAACACCATCCTGTGACCTTCAACTCTGCTGAAGAAAAATATACCTACGTCAACGAAATGTTCGGGCGTATTGCCCGCCGATACGATCTGATGAACAAAATCATGACCGGCGGACAGGATATTCGCTGGCGAAAGCTGGTGGTACGGACGGCGAATCTGCCCCCACACGGCAAAATTCTTGACATCGCCACCGGCACGGGTGATATTGCCTTTGAAGCCCTGCGCCAGCATCCCAACCTCGATCTGGTGGTGGGCGCGGACTTTACCCTGCCGATGATGTGGGTGGGGCAAGGCCGCGCCAACGGGCGCCCGGTACGCTGGAGTACGGCAGATACTTTGCGCTTGCCCTTCCCCGATGATACTTTCGATGCAGTGACATCTGGCTTTTTGATGCGCAATGTGGTTGATGTTTCGGCGGCGCTGCGTGACCAGACCCGCGTCTGTCGCTCCGGTGGACGGGTGGTGGTGCTGGATGTGCCCCGCCCCGCCAATACCTTTTTCGGCCGGTTCTTTAAATTCTACTTTCACCGTATTGTGCCGGTTATCGGTGGCCTGATTAGCGGGCAGAAAGATGCTTATTCCTATTTGCCCGCTTCCGCCGACGCCTTTTTGCGCCCCGATGAATTGCAGCGGAAAATGGAGAAAATCGGCTTGAAGAATGTACGCTATCGTATGCTGATGATGGGCACGGTTGCGCTGCACGTGGGAGAGAAACTGTAATGGTGCAAGATTTTCGCAAAGCCGACGAGCGCGGCGTGCCGAGTTTGGTGTGGCGTGCCGGACAAGAACGGCGACTGGCGATGATCCGGCGGACGGCAGAAATGCAGCTTGATGGCGGGTGCGTGCTGGTGGATGGCTGCGGCGTGGGCATATACAACCGCGCCCTGCTGAAATTCACCCCACACGTCTTTGGGCTGGATGTAGAAGCGGACCGCGTGCGCAAAGCCGCTGAACGCGCACCAAATCTGGTGGTGGCGGTGGGGGAACAACTGCCGTATGCCAGCCAGCAATTCGATGTGGTGCTCAGCCACGAAGTGATTGAGCACGTGCAGGATGACCGCCTGTATGCTGCCGAGATGATTCGCGTGCTGAAACCTGGTGGGCGGGCGATAATTTTCTGCCCCAATCGCTGGTATCCCTTTGAAACACATGGCCATTACTGGCGCGGCGAATATCATTTCGGCAACACCCCGCTCATCAACTACCTGCCAAATGCATGGCGCAATAAACTCGCCCCGCATGTGCGGGCATATACCGCCCACGGCTTGCGGCGGCTGTTCGATGGGCTGCCGCTGAAAATCATCTCCCACCGGCAAATTTATCCGGGCTACGATAATGTGGTGCGCCGTGCACCCGCGCTCGGCAAATTTATGCGGCGGATAACCTATTTTCTGGAGAACACGCCTCTGCAAAAATTGGGGCTTTCGCACTGGTTGGTGCTGGAAAAAACAGAAAATTGACGGGCAATTGTCGGTTTGCTGTAGCCTAAAAGATGCGGCAACACTTGCGCCGAATTTCGCTTTCTGATACCATCAGACGAATGACGAATCACGATAGGTAGTATATGCAATCGAATCGAAAAGTAATGATCACCCGCCGTCGGCGGCAGCGGGCGAAACAGTTTCGCCCCAAATATTTTTTGTTTACCGGATGGACGTTCGGTGGGGCGCTGGTGGTGACACTGGCGCTCATCGGCACGTTGTTTGCCGGGGTGGCCGGCGCGGCATATTCCGTGTACGCCAGTTTTACCACCGACCTGCCTGACCCCACCGCCATCGAAACACAACAGGAAAATTTTGAAACCACCAAAATTTATGATCGCACGGGCAAAACCGTGTTGTATGAGCTGTTCGATCCTCGTTTAGGCGATCGCTCATACGTCACTATCGACCAGATTCCGCAGGTTTGCCGCGATTCGGTGGTGGCGTTGGAAGATAAAAACTTTTACACTAATCCCGGTTTTGATGTGCAAGGGTTGGTACGGGCATTCATCAGCAATTTGCAAGGCGGGCAAATTCAGGGGGGGAGTTCCATCACCCAGCAGCTCATCAAAAATATCATTATCGAAGAGCAGGAACGATACAAAAAATCGTACACCCGCAAGCTCAAAGAGCTGATTCTGTCGATGGAAATTACCCGTCGCTACGAAAAAGATCAGATTTTAGAATGGTATTTCAACACCAACTATTACGGCAATCTGGCATACGGTATTGAAGCGGCTGCGCAGGTGTACTTTCACAAAACCGTCAGCGATCTCGACGTGGCGGAATGTACGATGCTCACACCTATTCCACAGTTCCCGGCACTAAACCCGCTGGATAATCCCGAACAGGCGAAAAAGCGGCAAGGCATTGCTCTGAACCGCCTGGTGGAAGAAGGCGTCATCACCCAGGCGGAAGCAACCGTCGCGTTTGAAGAGACGCTGGATGTGAAGCCGATTCAGCAGCGTTTCGACATCCTCGCCCCACATTTTTCTATTTACGCCCGCGACCAACTGCTCAAAATGTTCGATCCGCGCACAGTGTATCGCGGCGGGTTAAAAGTTATCACCACCATTGATTTGGATTTGAATAAAAAAGCGCAGGAAGTGGCAAAGTCGCAGATACAGAAATTGCAGGACGATGGGCACAACGCCAGCAATGCCTGTGTGGTGTCCATTCGACCCAAGACCGGCGAAATTCTCGCCATGGTGGGCAGTGTGGATTATTGGGATACTGAGAATGACGGCAACGTGAATGTTTGCACCGCCGACCCTGGCCGGCAGCCCGGCTCATCGTTTAAACCGTTTAACTATATGACCGCGCTGCAAAAAGGTGTTGCTACTGCTGCCACGATGATTATGGATGTGCGGCAAGCCTTCCCCGACCCACCAAACCCGCCCTATGTGCCGGAAAATTATGATCTGCGCTATCACGGGCCGGTCAGTTTGCGCAACGCCTTTGCCCGCAGTTACAACATCCCCGCTGTGTGGGTGATGCAGAAATCCGGGGTGAAGGATGTGATTCGCAATGCGCACAAAATGGGCATTACCACGCTGGACGAGGATTATTACGGCTTGGCGCTGACGCTCGGTGGGGGTGAGGTGAAGCCGCTGGATATGGCGTATGCTTTCAGCGTGTTTGCCAACAACGGGGTGATGGCGGGCAAACCTGTCCCGGAGCAGGATATTCGCCCCGGCTACCGCAAGCTCGACCCGGTGGCAATTTTGCGGGTGGAAGATGCGGGTGGAAATGTGCTGTATGAATACAAACAACCCACCACCGAACAAATCATCGACCCGGCGCTGGCGTATTTGATAACCAGCATCCTCACCGATAACAACGCTCGCGCCCCGGCGTTCGGCGCGCACAGCTCGTTAGTGCTGGATGACCGACCCGTGGCGGCGAAAACAGGCACCACCAACAACTTCCGCGACAACTGGACGCTTGGCTACACGCCCCAGTTAGCAACCGGGGTGTGGGTTGGCAACAACGATAACACGCCAATGAAAGATGTTACCGGACTTTCCGGTGCCGGCCCTATTTGGCACGACGTGATGACATATTATCACCGCGATAAACCGGTAGAAACGTGGCAGCGTCCGCCGGGATTGGTAGATGTGACGGTCGATGCGTTATCGGGATTGCTGCCCACCGAATACACCCCCAGCACTAAAACCGAACTTTTTTTGGTTGGGACAGAGCCGAAAGAAAAAGACAACGTCCATCAGGCATTTCAAATCAATAAAGAAAACGGCAAGCTAGCGGTGGCAGGCTGCACGCCCCCGGAACTAATTGAAACTCAGGTGTTTGAAATTTATCCACCGGTGGCAAACGACTGGGTGAAGCAACAGGGCATTCCCCAGCCGCCGCGCGAATATGATGATAGCTGCGCCGGTGCAATCGCTGCCGGACCGGTGGCGATAACCTTCCCCCGCCAATTTGAATACATTCACGGTGGCGTGGTCATCACCGGCAGCGCCCGCCTCGATGGCTTCCAACTGTACCGTCTGGAATACGGACAGGGACTCAATCCGCAGGAATGGAATCAACTTGGCGGTGATCACAATTCACCAGTGAATAACGGCCCGTTGGAATATTGGGACACAAACAGCTTGACAGAAGGATTGTACACACTGCAACTTACTGTGCTGCGCGGTGACGGGAGCTTCCAGCGGCAGGCGACGCAGGTGACAATAGATAACACACCGCCGCAGGCAGAGATCCTCAACCCGGACGATGGTAGAGTGTATGTGCTGGAAGACGATGAATACATCAACTTCCAGGTGGATGCCAACGATAATTTTGCAATGGATAGGGTTGAGTATTACATCGACAACCGCAAAATCGGCGAAAGCACCGTTACGCCGTACAATATGCGCTGGACGCTGGCAATGTCGGATGTGGCATTGAGTGAGGCGTATGCTATTACCACCACCAAGCCGCTGTTCAACGCTGATGGCAACCCGGTGATTGGACCCGATGGGCAGCCGGCAAGCGAAGTTATTACCCTGACGCAGGTTGTCAGTTTAACCCGCCCCTACACGCCGGAAGAACTGGCCGCCGCTCCCGATATTACTGATACTGAGAAACTCATCGGTTTTACCCAGGTATTTTCCGGGGGAATGCAGATAATTTCTGATACGGTGGGCTACACAGAAACGCACGTCGTTTGGGCAAAAGCCTTCGATACGGCGGGCAACGAATTCCAAACCGACTCGCTGCACATTGCTATTGTCCACAAACAGGAAGACGAAAAAGACAACCAGCAGTCCAACGCCCTGCTCGATCCGCGCTGGTGGCAGGCGGTACTGCCATCGCGCGGAACGTGAGTCGAATGGTAAATGATGCATGTTGCGTATAAATTCCACGCAGTACGGAATACGTAATACGGTGATTGTAACTTTGCAACCCTGAAACCTGGAACACACATATGGATTGGTTTTACAACTGGGTGGTGAGTGGTGCGGATTTTGTGGCAACTGTGCAGCAGTTTCGCACGCCCGCGCTCGATGCATTTTTTCATGCAGCGACCTTCTTCGGGGAAGAAAGCGCCTATTTGTTACTGTTGCTGGCTTTCTACTGGCTACTGAATCGTAAATTTGGGCGAGAACTGGTGTATCTGTTACTCGTCACCGTATTCTTGAATATTTTTTTCAAAAATCTGTTCAAATTACCGCGCCCATTTCAGGTTGACTCACGTATTGTCCCGATGGTATCAGAGACCAGTTATGGGTTGCCCAGTGGACACGCAATGTTGCCTGCTGCGCTGTGGGGAACCATTGCGTGGTATTATCGGCGATATGGTTGGTGGATTACGCCGGCAGCGGTATTGGGCATTTTGATAATTGCCTTCAGTCGCCTGTATCTGGGCGTGCATTTCCCCGCCGATACCCTTGCCGGGCTGGCGTTGGGCGCGATTATTTTGCTGCTGTGGCTCAAATATCGGGCGACGTTGGCATCGTTGATTGCGCACACCGATGACCGCTGGCTGCTAGCGCTGGGTGCATTCATCCCGCTGGTGGTGCTGTTTGCCCTCCCCGGCGATGCGTTCGGCTACCCCCCAGAGGCAGGTGCAACCGTCGCCGGTCTGCTGGCGGGGGTGACTATCGGCTTTATTTTTGAAGAAACCCGCGTGCGTTTCCGGGTGGATGGAGCGTGGGGGCGACGAGGTTTGCGGTTTTTGGTGGGACTAGTGTTTGTGGCGGCATTTTGGATGGGTTTAAAAGTGCTATTCGGATTGTTTCCTGTGGGGTACACCGCCGCGCTGATCTTGAGACTTGTCCGTTACACCATCACCGGTGTGGCGCTGACATGGTGGGCACCGGCAGCTTTCGTGCGCTTCGGTCTGGCAGAGACAGAAATTGACCCCGAATAATAGTGTAATCTGTACAATCCGTGTGCTATCATCTGTTTAATGGCACATTCATACCGGGAATTACTGTAAAAAACCAGAAAAATTCGTGCCATTCGATGCAAGAAAAGGGTGATTTTGTAAACTACCCCGCAAAATCCCAAAGAGTCTCAAATTTTTGCCGAAAGGATACTTCCGATGTTAATCCTTCTGACCAACGATGACGGTATTGACTCCCCCGTGCTGCCGGTGCTGAAAACCGCGCTCGACACGGTGGCAGAGACCATCGTTTTCGCCCCCGACCACAACTGGTCAGCTTCCGGGCATCCCAAAACGATGCACAAAATGCTCCGCGCCGACCCCGTCGAGTGGGAAGATGGCAGCACCGCCTACAAATCCAGCGGCGCCCCCCCCGATTGTGTGGCGCTGGCACTGCTCGGCGTGGTGGAGCAGACGCCAGATTTGGTGGTGTCGGGTATCAATTTAGGCCCCAATTTAGGGTATGATTTGTTTTACTCCGGCACGGTAGCGGCGGCTGTGGAAGCCACTATCAGCGAGCTGCCCGCCATCGCTTTTTCACGGATGCTCCCCTTTGCCAGCGAAGATTTCTCTGGGCAGGCAGGCTTCGCTGCCCGGCTGGCAAACCTGGTGTTAGAGCGGGGATTGCCTGCCGGAACGCTGTTAAACGTCAACTTCCCCGCCTGTCGCTGGGAAGATGTGGCCGGCGTGGCGATTACGCGGTTGGGCCGACGGGTGTATCTGGATGAGCTGGTGCGCCGCAAAGACCCGCGCGGACGCGATTATTTTTGGATTGGTGGCCAGCCGCCCACCGGCGTGCCCGATTACGACACTGATTTTTGGGCAGTCACCAATAATTTAATCTCCATTACCCCCATTTCGCTGGATATTACTGCCCATCGGATGATTGACGAATTGAAACGCTGGCAACTTGGCAATCTCATTCCTACCGGAGGCGAAGTGTGAAACCACCGCAGGGACAACTTTTCAAACCGGGCACTCATCGCGGGGGGTGGATTTGTTTGGGCGTGGGAGCGACTCTGCTGGCGGTAGCAGCAGGGTTGGTAATTACGTTTCCCGGTCGTCCGGTATCGGCGGCGCTGTTTTGGGTGGGACTGGCGGCGCTGGTGAGCATTGTTGCAGGAGGGTACGCGCTCTACCGGGCAGCGACGCTCTTTTTGCTGCAATATACCATCAGTCGCAACGGTCTGGAAGTTGATTGGGGTGTGGCGCGGCTGCGCGTTCCTATGTCCCAGATTGAAACAATTGCCCCGCTGAAAAATCCCCCCGATTTGCCGGAACGCCGTCTGTTTGGTGTGCCCCTGCCCAATTGGTGGCTGGGGCGCTGGCGGGGTGTGGATTTTTACGCCCCTGCTGCTGGACCCTCGCTGGTGGTGGAAACAACCAGCGGGGGGAAAATCGTCCTTTCGCCCGCCACCGGCGACGCACTGGTTGCCGCGTGGCAACTGCGGCTGCCACTGGGCGCAACCCGGCACTGGCGACACGAAATCATCCGCCGGGGGTGGTGGGGCTGGCCCCTCTGGTTCGACCCTCTGGCGCGCTGGTTGGGTATCGGCGCGGTACTGCTCACCCTTATTCTGGTTGGCGCGTTTTTTGTCATTTATCCCAGCTTGCCTGCCGCCATTCCCATCGGGCAGACGATAGGGCCTGGCGCAGCGATTGCCAGCAAAAGAAGTTTGCTCTGGATTCCTGCCAGCGGCACGGCAATTCTGCTGCTCAACCTGCTGCTGGGGGCGATATGGTATCGCAAAGATCGTGTTGCCACCTACCTCTTCTGGTTCCTGGCCATGGTGGTGCAGGTGGGGCTGTGGCTCGGTGTGCGGATGGTGGTGGGGTGAGCAAAACCCAGTGCAAAATGAAACGTGCAAAGTTGCAGAGCGACAGGGTTGCAAAGCTCCACTTTCTAATCCCTAATCTCCAACCTCCATTTTTATTGTTGGCAGTGGTGATTGTGGTTGTTGCCGTCGCCTGCGCTCCTCGTCCAGCGCCATCACCCCCGGCAACACTCTATGTTTTTGATGTGCAGAATTTGTATCTTGATCATTTTGCGCTCTGCGACGGTCCCTGTGCGACTGATACCCCCCCCCCGACGGGCAAAACTTATGATGACCTGTTGCGAGATTATGACACGCTCATCTTTTTGAGCAGCTTGCAGGGGATTGTCAACCGCCAATCGCCCCGACTGTACCTCATCCACCACCCCACCGACCGCTTCTGGCTGGACGTGTATCAGCAGGATGGAAAACCATACGGCTGGCTGGCAAATACCGAAATTGTCACCCTGCCCACGTTTGAGACGGTGCTGAACACCTTCGCCGCCGACATTGAGGGGCTGGTGGAATGGGACGACGCTGTGCCCGCCACCCTCAACGTGGCGACGACCGTCGCCGGGGTGGAAGGACTGCCCATTGTGCGGCGCGACAGTCCACTGGCGGCGCGGCTGGCGGCGCGCTGGCCGGTGAAAATTTCGCTGGCAGATAAATTTTCCAACAACCTGGAGGCCTATCGCTGGGCGCTGGACAATTACCTGCGCCGGGGACGCACCAATCCCACGCTGGTGGCGTATCTGGAAGATGGGCTTCCGGCGCAAAAATACCTGCGGGGGAAAATGACGCGAGGCGGCGTGTATGCGCTGGAACGGGACTATGTTATCCAGCAGCGCGGTTTCGCCTTTGACCTTTCTCCCTGGCGAGACGAAGCGCCCGCCGATGCGGACCTCTTTGCCGAGATCATGCGAGCGGAGCGCGCTGAAGCCGGATTGCGGCTCATCAAAGTGTGGGGATTCATTCCCTGGTATGAAAAATACGCCGCTGAACCGGGCGTCGGTGGCAGCCATCCCCCCGTAGACGGCGAATGGAAGAGCGTGTGGCTGTTCAGCTATTATGCAGCATACCTGCAGGGTGGTGGTGGCGATGCCTGGGGCGCGGCGCTGGCGAATGTGTCGGTGCATCGCTTTGCTCCTAAACCACAGCCTATTGACCCCCCGCCTATGCCTTCGGCGGCAGCACTGCGGAGAAAAGGGTATTTGCTGGCAGATGGTACGGTGAATCCTGAATTGACCTTTGTGCTGCTGTATGCGGGGGACTACGATTTGGTGCATCCTACGCTGGTGGCGTTGGCGGACGGGCCGCGTTCCACCTGGGAAAATACCGGGCGCGGCGACTTACCGCTGGCGTGGGGTATCAATCCGGGGATGGAGGAGGAAATTCCGGGCGTGATGGCGTACCTGCTCGCCACGCGCACCCCCAGCGATTTTTTGGTAGGGGCGAACAGCGGTGCGGGGTACATCAACCCGCAGGGACTTTCGCGGCGCTACCGGCAGCGATGGCTTGCCCGCAGCGGCGACTACTATCGCAAATATGGTATTACTGTGCAGGGATTTTTGTTGAATGGCAGAGGGTATTCACTGCCGCCGGATTGGGTGGCGCGGTTCGCCCGCATCGCGCCGGTGGGCGTCATTTCCCCCGATTTTGAGATTGAAGGCAATTATCCTCGCCTGGTGAACGGTACACCGTACACGGGAATGACAAAAGACACGCTGGGCGATTCGGTTCCGGGGAGCGCGCAAGTGCTGCATCAAGCGTATCGGCAGGCGCTGGTGGAGAAGGCTCCCCCCTTCATTGCCGTGCGCTCGGCGTTTCAAACGCCCAATTTTCTGCGGCAAGTGGTGGAACTGGCGCAACAACAAGATGCCGCCGGGGAAATCGCGGCGGACGACGGCTCGGTGCTGCATCCCCATTACACGGTAGTGGACCCGCTTACCTTTTTTGCCCTGCTAAAGATATGGCTCAATAGGTGATACGAAAATCACCAGGCTGGGCGAAATATGCCAAAATGGGAATTGATTTGTAGAGGAGGTATGTTTGACTTTTAGGGGACGAGTTCTATATAATGTGCGTGGTTTCGAGGTAAACACGGCACAGCGCCTGTAATAATTTTGCGTACAAAGGAGTAATGTTAATGAACAATGAAGTTCCACAGGTGAACATCGTTTTATTGGGCGCGCCTGGTTCCGGTAAGGGAACTCAGGCTGAACATCTCTGTCAACAGCTTAACTTGCAGCATGTCGCTACCGGCGACTTGTTTCGAGAGAACCTCAAAAATGAGACTGATCTGGGCAAGTTAGCCAAATCTTATATGGAAAAAGGCGATTTAGTGCCAGATGATGTGACGGTGGCAATGGTGAAGGATCGCCTGGCGCGCCCGGACATAGCAAATGGATTTATTCTGGATGGTTTCCCGCGCAATCTTTTCCAGGCAGAGGCACTGACCACCATGCTTGCCAAAAGGGGACGCCAATTGACCGGCGTCCTGTATCTGAAAGTGTCGGATGAGGAAATTGTAACCCGCTTATCCGGTCGTTTGATTTGTCGCAATTGCCAGGCGCCATATCATCTAAAATTTCATCCTCCCAAGGTAGAAGGAGTATGCGATGTGTGCGGCGGCGAGCTGTACCAGCGCTCCGATGATAATCCAGAAACAGTGCGTACCCGCCTGGAAACCTACCAGAAACAAACAGCCCCGTTAATTGACTATTATCAGGAAGCGAATTTATTGATGGGAATCGACGGCGAAGGCGAACTGGACACCGTTACCCAGCGCATGCTCGATGCAATTAAGCGCTTGAGCGCGTAACCAGATTCAAGAGATTAGCGATTGGCAATTGGAAATTATGCCAATCGCTAATCATCTTCCTGTTTCTATCTCCCCCTATACAC
>CAYPUV010000017.1:0-28907 GCA_964413895.1 uncultured Anaerolineaceae bacterium | reverse complement strand
CAGCAGTGAGCAAATAAGCCCGAGGGGCGGTTTTGTGCAATGGCCGGTTTGTGGGCGGCGGTGGAAAGGGCCAGTTCGCGACAGTTGGACAAAGGGGCAACAGGGTTGCATGAACGCCCTGAAGGTACGGAGGGAAAGCCGAAAAAAAAGAGAAACAAGAAAAAGATCATCATTGGCGCAATAGCATTAACGTTGTTGCTGTGCGTGTGTTTGGCAATTTTCTCCGCGCAAGACCAGAGCAATAACCCACAACAACAGGCGCAATCCGTTTCGCAACAAAAACAGCCCGTAGAAATACCAGCATCACCGCCTGCTCACCCCGCCGAACAGCCAGACCTGCAAGACCACCTGCCCCCACTCTCCCCTGGTGACGAAGCGGAGCAACTCACCCAGGCCGCGTTAGAGGCGCTAAAAAAAGATAATCCAGAATTAGCGCTGGAGAAATTTAATCAGGCGGTTGAAGCGGACCCGCATTATCTGCCGGCCTATTTTCATGCGGCCAATGCCGCATTGATGAATGATGAACCGGACATTGCCCAAGATTTTTTGCAGCGGGCCATTGAAAATAATGCTGCTCGCCCAGAGCCGTTTGCAATGATGGGCTACCTGCAAACCAAAGCAGGAGATTTTGAGGGTGCGCGCGCCTCTTACGAGGAAGCGATTGCAATGGAACCTGATTACGCCACTGCCTATGCGGGGCTGGCAAAAGTATCGATGATGCAAGGCGAAATGAGGTTAGCCGAAGAAAATATTCAACGAGCGAAAGAGTTGAATCCAGACCGGCCGGAAGTAAAAATAGTCGAGGCGCAGTGGCTGTGGGTAACCGGCCAGAAACGGTTGGCTATTCAACTATTGCGAGAGATAGCCGATACGCCTAACCTTAACCCGGTTGTTAAAGATCAGTTGCGGCAACTATTCGCAGAGACTGGTCAGCTTCCCCCCGCCAATTAAACCTAATTGTGCCCAATGACCCCTGGCGAATTTCTGGCGTATCTAAAAAAGCAACCGTATTATCGTGAGCAACTCGTTCATATTGAACGAATCCCCGCTCGCCGGGCAAGGTACGGTAAATTAGAAAAAGGATTGCCCCGCGCTTTGGTTTTTGCGTTAAAAGCCAATGGAACAACCAGAGTGTACAGCCATCAGGCACAGGCCATTAATGCCATTCGACGCGGCGCGCATGTGGTTGTGGCTACTGGAACGGCCAGTGGAAAAACCTTGTGCTACAACATCCCCGTTTTAGAAGCAATCCTCACGTCCCCCAGCACACGCGCACTCTATCTTTTCCCCACCAAAGCGTTAGCACACGACCAGCTTAAAAACCTCACTAATTTAACGGCGCCAATAACGCCGCAGCCCAAAATTGGCGCTTACGATGGCGATACGCCACAAAGAATGCGGGCATCTTTGCGTGCCGAAGCGTCTATCGTGTTTACCAATCCAGATATGCTGCATGTGGGAATTCTGCCCAACCACGATCGTTGGGCAACGTTCCTGAAGCATTTGCGCTATGTGGTACTTGATGAGGCGCATGTTTATCGCGGGGTATTTGGTAGCCATCTGGCTGTTATTTTGCGGCGGCTCAATAGACTATGTGAATATTATGGCAGCGTTCCACAATACATTGCGGCTTCAGCTACTATTTCCAATCCCGGCGAACACGTTGCCCGGTTAACAGGACGCACCCCTTTGGTAATAGACAATGACGGCGCCCCGCGCGCGCCAAAAATCTTTGCCCTGTGGAATCCCCCGCTGAGCAAAGATAATCCCCCTAAAAGACGTAGCCCCTATAGGGAGGCCGCCGCGTTGTTTGCCGCTATGGCACGGGCGAAAATCCGCAATATTACGTTTACCAAAGCCAGAGTCGTTGCCGAGTTGATTTTAAAATATGCGCGAACGTCACTCAGCCAGACCGACCCCAACTTGTTGAACAGAATTGCCGCCTATCGAGCCGGTTACCTGGTTGACCATCGCCGTGCGCTGGAGAATGCTTTGCAGCATGGCAGTTTAATTGGTGTTGCCGCAACCAATGCACTGGAGCTGGGTGTTGACGTCGGCGGACTTGATGCAGTGGTGTCGGTGGGCTATCCCGGAACGGTGGCCAGTTTTTGGCAGCAGGCCGGTCGCGCCGGTCGCAGAGGTGGACGCGGGCAGAAAGCGGCGTCCCTGGCGATGCTGGTGGCCCGCGATGACCCGCTAGACCAGTATTTTATGCGTCATCCTGCGGCTTTATTTGAGCGGCCCCATGAACACGCCTTAATTGATCCCCACAATTTTCATGTGTTGCTACCGCATTTATCGTGTGCGGCAGAGGAATTGCCTTTAACGCCGCAAGATGAACTGCGTTTCGGCGAAGGGTTTGTTCCGGCAATGATTGAATTAGAAAAAGAAGGCACACTGGTCTATCAGGCAGAAGCAGACAATTGGATTTACATCGGGCGCAGTCACCCGGCACGACGGATTAACATTCGCAGTATGGACCGAAATCCAATTACGCTGGTTAATGCCCACACAGGTGAGAAGCTGGAGGTTATGGACGCCAGCTTAGCCCCCTCGCGCATTCATCCCGGTGCTATTTATATGCACAACGGAGAATCGTACCGTGTAAAGGCGCTAAATTTCACGGCCAAAGAAGCATCCCTGGTCCCTGTTTCGGTTGACTATTACACCCAAACCAGAGAAATCAACCAGGTACAGGTGATAAAACCGCTGCGCCGTCGAGTGCTTCGGCGCACCGTAATCTACTGGGGGGCGGTGAAAATTACACAGCGGGTGATTGCCTACCGCAAAATTAGACACCTTACAGATAGTCGAAGCAAGGAAATTGAACTTGATTTACCGCCACACGCTTATCAAACAAGAGCCTTGTGGTGGCGTATGCCCAGGCCGTGGCAAAAGGCGACGGCACGTCGCGGGTATAGTTTTTCAGGCGGACTACACGCCATTCAACACGCCATTACGGGCATTTTACCTTTGTTTGCCATGTGTGACCAGTGGGACATCGGCGGACACACAAGTGTCTCTGCGCCAGATACGGGAGAGGCGCAATTGTTTCTTTATGACGCCTATCCCGGCGGCGTGGGTATCAGCGAGCAAGGATTTTTATTGATGCAAGAGCTTTGGCGGGCAACGCTGGCAAACATAAAAGAATGTCCGTGTGAGGCCGGGTGTCCCAGTTGCATTTATAGTTCTAAAGCGGGGGATAGCAACAAATATCTGGATAAAAGCGCTGCCATCTGGATACTAGAAGCACTGCTGCAATAAGAGCTTCATCCTCTTTACGCAAAGTTTACGTCAACGTAGGGACTCCGTACAGTTGGCGTTGAGTTAACTTGCACAAACTATGATACTATTAGATTGCCTTAATAAAGGCAATCTCCTTTTCTCCTCCTTTTGAGGGACCCTCGTGAAGGGCACACGGGGGTCTCAGTTTTTTTACCCCCTCTTGTTCAGCCCGAGCGACACAAGCAACAATAATCACCATTGTTTAACAATATCTTTGCTCCCCTATCGGCCCTATACTATACTTAGGTAGTACTGCCACGGGAGAGAGACCATTGACCAAAACACGCATAATAACTGCACTGATTCTGTTGCCCATTGTAGCGGTTTTTGTACAGCTAGGGAGTGGAGTGTTTTTTGCCGGAATTGCAGGTGTGGCACTCATTGCGACCTGGGAATTTAACCGTATGATGCGGGGGAAAGGGCATCGCCCACACCTGGCCCTGGCGTTTGGTGTAACAATAACTGCGTTGCTCAATTTTGAATTTCCACAAGCCAATTATTTTTTCCCGTTAATTAGCTTGTTATTTATGGCCTCGCTGGTCTGGCAATTGTTCCAGACTGAAAGCACAGCTCCTGTTGTGGATTGGGCCTTGACCATCGTTGGAGGGGGCTACATTGGTGTGGGATTAGGTCATTTGCTTGGCCTGAGGATGCTGCCTGACGGCAATGCCTGGGTGTGGGTTGCCTTGTTTGCCACCTGGGGGAGCGACACGTTTGCCTATTTTACGGGGCGCACAATAGGCAGACACAAATTTTGGCCACGCATTAGCCCCAAAAAAACATGGGAAGGCGTGCTGGGAGGGGTTGTGGGAGGAATGGTTGGCGGATATTTGGTGAGTTTGTTCTCTTCCGTGCCTGTATCCCAGGTTCTAATGATTGGTATATTGGTGTCAATGGTGGCCCCTTTGGGGGATTTATCTATTTCAATGATGAAACGTTATGCAGGGGTAAAAGATTCATCGCACCTGATCCCTGGCCACGGGGGGATGCTTGATAGAATAGACAGCGTGTTGTTTGTGGCAATTGTAGTGTTTTATTACGTTACATGGCTTGTGGTATAATCACTTCTGAATTATTCGCAGCAGGAGTTTTTGATGGCACTAATATCGGGCAATCATTTAACAATGCGTTACGGCCCGTATGACATTTTTGAAGAAATCAATATCTCCATTCACCACGGCGAGCGAGCTGCCATTGTTGGCCCCAACGGTCAGGGGAAAACGACCTTGTTGCGCCTACTTTCAGGGGCAGAGGCCCCCACCAGCGGCGAAATCTTTCGTGCCAAAGACCTAAAAATCGGTTATCTTGAGCAAGAAGCAACCCTTGTTGACGGCGATAAAACGTTGTGGCAGCTCGCCGACGCGGCCTTCGAAGCGGTCAAAGCGCAGGCACAGGAGCTGGCCCAACTAGAGAAGCTACTGGAGGACAACCCCAGCTTGCTGGAAAAATATGGGCAACTGCAGGCGGCCTTTGAGCTTGCAGGGGGGTATCATTATGAAAAAACCATCGAGCGGGTATTGACCGGCTTGGGTTTTAACGCCGATGCGTACCACCAACCCCTGCGAAAATTCAGCGGGGGGCAACAAACCCGTGCGCATCTGGCCCGGCTACTGCTAGAGCGTCCCGACCTCCTGTTGCTTGACGAGCCGACCAATCATCTGGACCTTGCGGCTATCGAGTGGCTGGAAACCTATCTTGCTGGCTGGCCCGGCGCCGTGCTGGTGGTCTCTCACGATCGTTATTTTCTGGACAAAGTGGTGAATCGTGTTTTTGAACTTTCTTTTTCCAAATTAGAGCGTTATCGCGGCAACTACAGCCAGTACATTACGCAGCGCGCCGAACGGAGAGCGCGGCACGAAAAGGAGTATCAGGCCCAGCAAAAATTCATCGCCAAAGAAGAAGAATTTATTCGTCGTAATCTGGCCGGTCAGCGCACAAAAGAAGCGCAAGGCCGGCGCAAACGGCTGGAGCGCTTGAAACGCGACAACTTTGTTCAGCGCCAGCAGCGACAAAAGAACATGCATCTGGCGCTTAACCCTGATTTGCGCTCTGGCGACCTGGTATTGGCCACCCACAACCTTTCCCTGGGCTACCCGGACGGCGATAATTTGCTTTCTTTGCCAGATGTTGAAATTCGACGGGGGCAGCGGGTAGCATTGCTGGGGCCAAACGGAAGCGGCAAAACCACGTTTTTAAAGACGATCCTCAAAGAAATAAAACCCAAAACTGGACGCATTCGGCTGGGTGCTGCCGTGGAAATTGCCTACTTTGCGCAAATACACACCAATCTTACTCCGCAAAAGACTGTACTTGACGAATTATTGCAGGTAAATGATAATATGACTATTGAAGAGGCCCGCACGCATTTGGGGCGTTTTCTCTTCTCTGGCGATGATGTTTTTAAATTAGTGGGCGACTTGTCCGGCGGAGAGCGAAGCCGACTGGCACTGGCTAAATTTACGCTGACCGGCGCTAATTTTCTGATTCTGGATGAACCGACCAACCACCTGGATATTCCGGCGCGGGAAGTACTTGAAGCGGTGCTGCGCAAGTTTTCTGGCTCCATATTACTGGTTTCTCACGACCGCTATTTTGTTGATGCGCTGGCCACACACATTTGGGCTATTAATCAGCAGACAATTTCTGTAGTGGAAGGCAATTACACAACCTATTTGGCCGTTAAAGAACAAAAAAAGAATGGCAAAAAGCGGCGCCTTTTACCGAGCCGGGCCAAATATCAGCGACAGCAGGTAAAGGCAGAAAAACGCGCCAGAGAGAAAAAAGCCCGTGAGCTGGCCGCTTTAGAACAGTCTATTGAAGAAACTGAGGCAAAGTTGGCGCGTTTAACCGCGGAACTGGAAAAGACCAGCCTGGCGCAAAACATACAGAAACTTCAAGCATTAGGCTTAGAGTATCAGCAGACGGAAGAATGTCTTGCAGAATTAATAAACCGATGGATGTCGATGGAGGCGGCTTAAGATGAGCCAAAAATACGTTATTGGCCTTACCGGAAATATCGCTACCGGAAAAAGCATTGTGCGCAGAATGCTGCAAGAATTGGGGGCCAGTTCCATCGACGCAGATAGTCTGGTGCATTTATTGCAAAAACCTGGAACACCCGTTTATCGTGACATTGTAGAGATGTTTGGGGCATTCATCTTGAACAAGGATGCAACCATTAATCGCAAGCGTTTGGGAGACATTGTTTTTAACGTTCCAGAGGCGATGGCGGCATTAGAGAAGATTACGCATCCGGCTGTTCGAGAAAAAATAAAGCGCGCGATTAAAAAAGCACCCACGCCAGTGGTGGTAATTGAAGCCATAAAATTGCTGGAAGGGGGATTGGCGGATCATTGCGATGCCGTGTGGGTTGTAACTGCTCCAGAAGATGTGCAAATGGTGCGTTTGATGACTCGCCGCAAGTTGAGCGGAGAGGATGCATTACGGCGAATTCGTGCTCAAGCTGCACAAGCTGATAAAATTGCTCGCGCCGATGTGGTGATAGATAATGGCGGCGATCTTATTGGCACCTGGAACAGCGTGCAAAAACAGTTCAAGCAGCTTCCCGGAGCTGTGATTGCGCCGGCAGTGGCGCCAGCCGAAGAGAAGCACCCCCCCGGTCAACGGGCAATTGTCGTTCGGCGGGCCAGGCGAACGGATTTGAAGCAGATGGCAGCTTTGATTAACGCTTCTTCTGGTGGGGCACTTGATTATGATGAAGCGCAAATGATGGAACGTCTTTTCTCTAAGGGATATTTGTTGGCGCTGCACGGAAAAGAACTTATTGGCCTGGTCGGCTGGCAAACGGAAAACCTGGTCGCAGGGATTGACGACTTTTTTGTTAAAGAGAATAAGTATTGGCCAATAATTGGTAAAATACTGATGGATTATATTGAAGAAGCCGTTGCCGAATTATCATGTGAAGCAGGCCTGGTTTTTTTGCACAAAAAAGCGGCTGCTGCGGCAAAGAAAATGCTGAAAGATCGGGGCTACATAACCAAGAAACCAAAAGAAATGGTGAAAGCCTGGCGCGAAGCTGCCGAAGATTGGCAGGCAGAAGATACTATATTGCTGGTAAAACAATATCTGGACCGGCCAATTATGACTCCCCTGTAGACGTTCCGGCCGCGCGTTGATTATTGGAGTAAAATAATGAACCAAATAAGACAATTTGCAAATAGTCACCCTCAACTAACCTCCTGGATTATTTTAGCCATTGGGATGGTAGCGATTTTAATCTGGGCGGCCAAAGATGTTGGTTTTACACCCTCGCAGTGGGGTGCTTTGGTGATTACCACAATTTTGCTGGCCGGAGCCAGCGTTTGGATTATAGGCTGGGGTGATGATGGCGAATCAGAAGAATGAAAACGGTGGATAAAGCCAATTGCATCGCGCTAATTCTTGTTCTCTTGAGATGACGATGGTTCTCTGCCAGGTAAAAAGAGTTCAACGCAGGGAGCCATTTGTTTTTTGGGGACAAGTGCAGTCGTTTGAGTAAGTTGCTTTAGCCAAAGGCTCATTCGTCATTCCATCATAAAGAATAAACGATAGGGTTTCTTGTCCCGTTGTGTTAACCAACAGGTGAGTTTCTCCAGTGGTTTGCGTGGGCGGCAGAGTTCGCCAATTAGACCCCCAATTTAAACGCGGCGCGTACCCCTTGACAGGGGCGTTGTGACGAGTGACAATTGCAAATACGCGAATAATATCAGGGTGGGGAGTCGTTTCAATTTTCAATAACACGTCACTTTTTGGCGGGAGCGGGGTGGTTGGCGGCGATACAATTGTGGCGTGAGTCGGGGGGTCAATTGGCGCAAGATACTGCAACGGAAGACCACTGCTTAAAAAATAATCTTCGCCTAGCGGCTCCAATTGTACGCGCTTCCCTGGGGGAAGGTATGGCTTCCAGGTAAAGCGCGCACTTTGAAAATCCTGATTCAACACGCCATTTTGCAGAAAAGGGGAACTGATTGGCTGTCCAAATTGAACAGTTCCTCCATTTTCCTTAAAAAAAGCCAGAAAATCATTGTAGATGCTGTGTCCCGTTTTGGCGAAAAATTGGCCGGTAGTTTCGGGATTGGCCGGGTGTGGGGGTGTGGTGCGGTTGCTGAGTTGGCCCAACCATCCAATGGTGATAAAATATGCTGGAGGGTTTTCAGGATGAACTTCCAGGCGGCCATTTTGAAAATATTGCACCAACCACCCCTCGTGTTCCATCGCCTCGGTAATGGGGTAGCCCAATAGAGTCTGTTCGTTGTGCTGGACGTAATAATCCAAGAACGGCGCACCAACAGAATGCCCCGTTTGAGGGAAAAAGAATAAGTCAGCTGCTCCCGTACTCAATTGAGGTGCGGTCACCGCTCGGCTATTTTGAATCATTGAGGGTTTGCATCCCTCAAAAACCATAATAATGAGGGCAAGTAACAGCGCAGTCACGTACTTCATACGCAACAGTGTAATAAAAAAATGTTCAAACGCAACAAATGGTAGTTCTTGTCGGTTGAAGTTATGTCAATAATCACCCTGAGGCGCAACATTAGTGACAATGGATTGCGGCCTCTCAAGCCCAGCAAAGATTTGTTGGGAGTCGCTCAATTAATTGAAGAAGCATTTGCCGATGAATTAGACCGCTCCGGCAGAGCTGCGCTGCGAGAAATGCGCTGGATGGGGCGATGGGGACTTTTGTTAATTTGGTTAGACTATTTGAGCCCAGATGTTAACACGTATTTGAATGGGTTTGTGTGGACGGACAATGGACGCATTGTGGGAAACACAACCGTAAGCCGAAATTCATCTGACAGTAAAAATTGGTTTATCAGCAATGTGGCGGTGGCAGAAACGCACCGTCGGCGGGGTATTGCCCGGCAGATGATGGAAGCTGCGCTTGAGTTTGTGCAAGAAATGCACGGGCGTTCTGTTTCATTACAGGTTCGACGGGGGAATGATCCGGCGGTTCATTTGTATAATAGCTTGGGGTTCAAATTTATTTCGGCCACCACGTATTTAAAAATGATGCATCTTGGCCCCGTTCAGCAATATCCCTTGCCTGCGGGTGTAGTTATGCGGCTCCACCGTTTGAATCTGGATGATGCGCACGCGGCGTATACGCTGGCGCGGGCCTCTACCCCGTCCGACCTTCAGCGCGAACGTCCTCTGCGATTTAGCCGGTTTCGGCTGGGGCAAGAGGTGACGTTTAACAATTTGTGGCGCACTTGGGGGGGCATCGGTCAAACCCGTCATTGGGTCGTGGAAGAATCTCCCGGCAAATTTGCCGGTATTCTAAATGTTGTGCCGGGTGGATGGAACCGCGAACACAAAATGTGGTTTATGGTGCATCCCACATGGCGGGGTAAGCTAGAGCGTCCTCTGGTGTCTGTTGCACTCTCCTATTTAAAAACGTGTCCCCAACGACCAATTTTGCTGCAACACCCGGATGAACATGCGGTGGGAATAGAGGCGTTGGTAGAAGCTGGTTTTAAAATAAGGCGCACGCATATGTGGTTGAAGTTGGTTTTTTGAGGCGCAGAATTGGCGCAACTTTCCCTTCATGCTAAAATTGACAAATGGCTAAGGCTTCCTTAGTCATTTGTCTCTTAATTGGAGACGGTACCGGACGGGTATTGCATCTATTATGATCGACTTAGCGATAGTTATTGTTAATTACAACACATGTGATTTTTTGAGAGACTGCTTATTATCCATCCAAAATAGCGATGGTCGCTACCAAATAGAAACCTGTGTGGTGGATAATGCTTCTACCGACGACAGCGTTTCTATGGTCCGGGCGGAATTTCCAACCGTGCATGTTATTGCCAGTGCGGAAAACGGTGGCTTTGCCAAAGCCAATAACATGGGGTTACGATATTTTGGTTTCGGCACCGACACAACCGACCTTCCCCGCTATGCATTGTTGTTGAATCCAGATACAAAACTTTCTCCGTCCGCGCTGGCGACAATGATTGCTTTTATGGATGAATCGTCCCGGGCCGGTGCGGCGGGGCCTCGCTTGATTTTGCCAGATGGCTCGCTGGACCTGGCTTGTCGGCGCAGTTTCCCCACGCCAGAAATTAGCTTTTATCGGATGAGCGGGTTAGCCCGTCTGTTTCCCCGTCACCCCAAATTTGGGCAATACAATTTAACCTATCTCAGCGAAGATGAATTGGCAGAAGTGGATTCGGTTGTGGGCGCGTTTATGATGGTGCGAGCAGAGGCTATTCAACAGGCTGGGCTGATGGATGAGACCTACTTTATGTATGGCGAGGATTTGGATTGGGCCTTTAACATCAAAAAGCATGGCTGGAAGGTTTATTACAATCCAAAGGCAACCGTATTGCATATAAAGCGTGCTTCGAGCCGGCACAGCGTCAAGGCGCAAGTTGAATTTTATCGTGCCATGCAGATTTTTTACAATAAACACTACGCCGCCACGACGCCGTTATTACTCCATTTTGTAGTTGTATTTGGTATTCAACTGAAGTGGAAAGCAGTACTGCTGAAAGCCTGGTGGCAAAAGCAGAAAATGAGCAAAAACATAGAGGTAGCTTTATGAGTGTTGGCTCTCATTCCCCCGATACGCCGACAAATTCTGATGGTACAACGCTAGTTGATTTGCTTAAGCAGCGGGCGTCGGTATTGTTTGCTGTTACATTGGTCGCCCTCGATGTACTGATGGCCGGCGCAGCATTCTATCTGGCCTATTTATTGCGGTTGCAATCAGAGTATCAAAACATTTCACCGACGTTCTCCACGTACTGGGGAATGATGATCGTTCAAATAATTGGCATTGTTACCACATTTTTCTTTTACCGGTTATATCATAAACATCGAGCGTTATCGCACATAGACGAGTTTTACCTTGTTTTTGGGGCGACATCTGTGGGCGCGATTGTGTCGATTGCCTTGATTTCCTTCATCTACAAAAACCAATTGGATTACCCGCGATTGATGATGGTTTACGCATGGTTGTTAACCATCGTTTTTATATCTGTTGGACGCATCTTGCATGCGCGTATTCGCTGGAGCTTGCAGGCAAGAGATTGGGGTGGGGTACGCATCTTGATTATTGGGGCAGGCGACGTGGCTCGTGCAATCTTGCAAAAAATCAGACAGTCGTCAGGGCTGGGGTATAAAGTAATCGGATTTGTCAGCAATGGCAACACAGCTGCAAAAACGGTTTTAGGTGTACCCGTGTTGGGGGGCACCAAAGAAATCTCTCGGATCATCGAAGAACAAGCAATTGACGAGGTAATCATTGGTATGCCGGAAGCCACTCATCAGGAAATACTGGCAATTATTGCCAACTGCGAGCGCGAACGGGTGGCAATTAAGGTGTTCCCGGATGTGTTTCAGATTATGGCGACAGAGGTCTCAATAGATGATCTGAATGGGTTGCCTTTATTGTCGGTGCGCGATGTGGCCCTCCGCGGGTGGCGATTAACAATAAAACGGGGGATGGACATTATTGTTAGCTCTATTGCGTTGGTATTCACATCACCAATCATGTTGCTTGTTGCTTTGCTGATCAAACTCGATTCGCCGGGCGCGGTATTTTACATTCAAGAACGGATGGGATTGGATGGCACGCCCTTCCCGATGATAAAATTCCGATCTATGCGAGCGGATGCAGAGACTGGAGACAAGGCGGGATGGACTACGCAAAACGATTCGCGGCGCACCCGCTTGGGGGCGTTTATCAGGCGTTTTTCCATTGACGAAATGCCACAATTTATCAACGTGTTTTTGGGAGATATGAGTCTTGTGGGACCGAGACCGGAACGACCCATTTTTGTGAATCAGTTTAAACAGAGCATTCCGCGTTATATGGAAAGACATCGGGAAAAAGCTGGATTAACTGGTTGGGCACAAATTAATGGCCTCAGGGGAGATACATCGATCATCGAACGCACAAAATATGATTTGTGGTACATCGAAAACTGGTCAATTCTGCTTGACCTGAAAATTCTTTTGCGGACAGCCATAAGTATATTCTTCGATAAAAATGCGTATTAGCAACGCAGGGTACGTGAAGAATGTTTCACGTGAAACAAAGAGGCGTGAGGAAGAACATTGACCCGTATTTGTGATTATGAAGGTAGCCAATATAAAACAGAATTTTGGGGGGGCAATGCCAGAATCTACGAAGATTTTGCGGAACGAATAGCCCTGAAGCATATGCTCCCCGCGCAGGGAGACCGAATTATCGAGGTGGGTGCTGGCTTCGGGCGGCTGGTGGATATGTATGCCGGATATAAACAGGTTGTGCTGCTCGATTATGCGCGCACGCAATTGGAAGAAGCACAACGTTATTTGGGGAATGATGAGCGCTTTGTGTACGTTGTGGCAGATGTCTATAATCTTCCGTTTGTCGCCGGCCTGTTCGATGCCCTGGTGATGATTCGGGTGATGCACCATCTGGAAGATGTTTCCAGCGCTTTGCGAGAACTTTATCGAGTGGTGCAACCCACCGGTGTAACCATTGTTGAGCATGCCAGCAAACAACATCTAAAAGCTATTCTCCGCTGGCTATTACGTCGACAAAATTGGAATCCTTTCTCTTTGACCCCGCACGAGTTTGCAAGTCTCAATATTGACTTTCACCCACGTTGGGTGCAGGCGCAATTTCGAGATGCTGGCTTTGCGATTGAGGATGTGCGTACCGTCTCTCATTTTCGTTTGCCTCTGTTGAAGAAATGTGTCGCGCCAGGTTTGTTGGCCTGGTTGGATGGCCTGGCTCAACCGACCGGGCGATGGTGGCAATTAACACCGAGCATTTTTCTCAAGGCTACCCCTATAAAAAGCAACCTTGCTTCTGAGACGGGCTTTTTTAAATGCCCTCAATGTGGTAGTTCTCAACTTCAATCACGCACCGGCGCGTTGGAGTGCCAACAGTGCTTGACGCAATGGGAAGTCCGAGACGGCCTCTATGACTTTAAAACACCGCTGAAAACACCCGTATTATAACAGTGCATTTCTTTGCGATTAGAGTCATTCCGGGGTTTACCAGCAGGCGAATGTTCGGAAGCTGTTTTTGATTCCTGCCGTTACATCCAGAAGGCACAGCGGGAAATGGCAGCCCCTCTTTTTTGCTAAACTGAAACGCATCCCCGCCGAATCATTTATTGATTACTTGCCCTGTTTATGTTATCATAGGTGCATCATTATTTTGTTTTTTCGGTGAAAAAGCAAGCTAGACGTTCGCTGTTTTTTGGAGGAGGAGGCGCGAATGCGGGGCCAAAAAAAACACAAATTGGGTTTTTTCTCTTTGGGTGCATTGCTAGTTTCAATGGCTTGCGCGATGCCGTATGGCATTGGGGTGAATCGTTCTCCGGAAAATAGTGTGGTCCGGGCTGGCGCCACGATCCCGGCGTCAACCAATACGCCCACCGCTATGCCCACCTATACTACTACCGCTACCCGTACCCCATTGCCCACGTCAACCGCAACGCTCGTTGTCCCTCCCACAGCAACGCCTACTGCGGTTAGTGGTGCGAGCCAGGCGTCTGCTTCGCTGGGCGGGGAGGCAACGACTGAAAGCCAGGTCACCAAAACGGCTGTTGCTGCGGCTTCTCCTATTTCTCAACCGCTAGCAAGTTCCGAAAATGTAATTACCAATGGCGATTTTGAGGCCTCCTGGCCAGACTTCGAGCCGGTTGCTGCTGGCTGGTTTCCTTTTGACAACGGAAACGCCCACGTTGGCTGGTACAAAGACACATGGACCAAAGTGGTTTTCGATGGTACACAAGCGCAGATGATTGAAATTATCAATGATCAAAACGTCGGCGATCGCTATGCTGGTGTTTTTCAAACAGTGACTGTTGTTGCCGGCGCCGAATACGAATTGACTATCCACGGTCTGGTTCGTTCAGACGAAGGGAGCGCGGGTGTATCAGGGTCGGGATACATTCTGCAATATGGCATTGATTACGATGGTGGCGCCGATTGGCAGGCTGTTACAAAATGGATAGACCTTCCTTTTCCAGAATATCCCCGCGAAGACCCCAACGCAAGTAACGTATACAATTACGGAACGTACACCACAAAGATCACGCCAACCGGGAATCGACTTACCCTATTTATTCGCGCATGGAAAAAATGGCCAGACCTCTTTGAGGGCAATTTTGATATTGATGCGATTTCATTGCAAGGAACGGGGGTGCAAACCACGCCGACGCCCACCGCAACCGCAACTGAACCGCCATCTGAGACAGCTACCCCCACGCCCACTGCACTTGTGGAAATGCCAGAAAGCGGCGGACAGGTTGAAACAAAATCATCTTCGGTTGTGGTGTGGATAATCAGCCTCATTTCTCTGGCCATTTTGCTTGCCGGCGCGGTGTTAAGTATTGTAAAGCGACGCGCCAATTAAACAGCACGACCCTTCGCTTAGTGTGGCTTTCGAGGCAAGGATTTTCGGAAAAACAACCGTTACCAGGTGTCAAATGGGGCGCTGCTTGATTTTTCATTGGAGCCTGGTCTCGGTTTCTCCTGGCACTTTACGCATTTATCAAAGTTTGTGACTCACCACAAAATATAGTATACTAAAAAAGGTTTCGCCACTACTAGCAGTAGAACACAATGGTATCTTTTGCTGTTGGGGTAATCAATAAAATTGATTTTTGTCACCCGGAGTGCTTGTAAACTTGCTCTACACCGGCTACAAACGAGGAGGATCCAGAGTGAAAATCTCATGTTTGCAAGAAAATTTAACTAAGGGGCTTAGCATTATTGGGCGTTCCGTTGCTAGTCGCAGCACGCTGCCGATTTTGGGCAATGTATTGCTTGCTACCGATAACGACCGCCTCAAGTTATCTGCCAACAACTTGGAAATTGGGATGAATTGCTGGATTGGAGCAAAAGTAGAACGTGAAGGAGCGATTACCATCCCTGCCCGGTTGCTGACGGAGTTCGTCAATTCGTTGCCGCCGGAACGCATCGACATGGAATTGGACGAAGAAACCCAAACCTTAAATATTCGCTGTGCGCATTTTGAGGCTAACCTGAAGGGGATTGATGCGCAAGAATTTCCACAAGTTCCCAGCTTGGATGCTGGCGGCGAGGTTATTCGTTTGGAGCCAGGCGCACTCAAACAGGCCATTAATCAAGTTACATTTGCCGCCGCGGTAGAAGAAAGCAGGCCCGTTCTTACCGGCATTCGCGCCCAATTTGAGCAGGACAAGCTCATAATTTCTGGCACAGACGGCTTCCGGCTATCTACAAAAACCATCCCTTTGGCCCAGCCCATCGAGAACAGCTTTGAGATTATTATCCCCGCGCGTTCTCTCACTGAATTGGCCAGAGTATTGAGCGACCAGGACGAGCCGGTTCAGGTGGCCGTTACAGCGGGGCGAAACCAAATCTTATTTCATCTAAATAATATTGATGTAGCCTCTCAACTCATTGAAGGCCGCTTCCCCGATGTGTCACAAATCATTCCCAAAAATTTTATCACTCGCACTGTACTCGATGCCCAAGACTTTCTGAAGGCCGCACGGGTCTCATATTTGTTCGCCAGAGATGCAGCCAATATTGTTAAAGTTGATATTGCTCCTGGTGACGGTGAGTTGCAAAGTGGACACATCGTGTTAACCGCAACCAGCCAGGAATTAGGCGACAACATTTCTGACCTGGAGGCCAGTGTAGAAGGGGAACCGGTGGAGATTGCCTTTAACGCTAAATTCCTCATCGATGTGTTGAGCGTGCTGGATAGCGCTCAAGTTGCACTTGAAACCAGCGCCGCCGCCAGCCCCGGCGTTTTGCGCGCGGTGGGCGACGATAGCTTTTTGCACGTGATAATGCCGATGCATTTGTCTCGCTAATCAAAACCAAAATTAATTTACCCGCCGACGTTCTCTTTTTGACGTCGGTTTTTTGTTTCCTGGTTAAAATTGACATGCGCCTCTGACCGAGTCATAATAAATTGACCGTGACTGTGCAATCAAGCAACAACGTTAATTTGAAAAATACAATAACATAAGGAGGCAACGATGCCCGATAGTAAACTTACCTGGATTCAAAATGAATTGAATGACTTGCAAACGCAAGGGTTGTTCACTACTATTCGTTCTTTGGGGTCGGCGCAGGGAGGGCGCATTGTTGTAGATGGTGAGAGCAAACTTAATTTTTGCTCAAACAATTACCTGGGTTTGGCAAACCATCCACGACTGAAGGCCGCAGCCCAAAAAGCTATTACGCGGTGGGGGGTGGGGCCAGGCGCCGTCAGGACCATCGCCGGCACAATGGATTTGCATCTGGAATTGGAAAAACGGCTCGCCGAATTCAAAGGCGTGGAAGCAACCATTTCCTTTCAATCAGGCTTTGCCGCCAACCTGGCAACCATCCCCGCGCTGGTGGGCAAGGGCGACTTAATTTTCTCCGATGCACTCAATCACGCATCTATTATTGACGGTTGCCGTCTCTCCAGAGCCAAAATCATCCCCTACAACCATTGCGATGTGGACGACCTGCGCCGTGTGATTGCTGAAAATAGCCCGTTTAACAAAGCATTACTGGTGACAGATGGTGTCTTCTCTATGGATGGCGACCTGGCTCCGCTGGAAAAACTGGCGAACGTGGCCGCAGAACACGATCTGATTTTTATGGTAGACGATGCCCATGGCGAGGGTGTTTTGGGGCATGGTGGACGGGGCATTGTGGACTATTTTGACGTACACGGACGAGTCGACGTGGAAATCGGTACCCTTTCAAAAGCCTTTGGCGTGGTTGGGGGGTACGTGGCCGGCAAACAGCTCATTGTCGATTGGCTTCGCCAGCGTGGACGACCCTTCTTGTTTTCCAGCGCCGTCACGCCCGCCGACGTTGCCGCTTGCATCGCCGCCGTCGATTTGTTGGAAGAAAGTACCGACCTGGTAGAAAAGTTGTGGGCCAACAGCACCTATTTCAAACAAGGAATGAAAGAGCTGGGCTTTGACATCGGCGCGAGCCAAACGCCCATCACGCCGATAATGCTTGGCAAGGCCACTTTAGCCCAGAAAGTTAGCCAGCGCTTGTTTGAAGAAGGCGTATTTGCTATGGCCATCGGTTTCCCCACTGTGCCGCGTGGCAAGGCGCGCATCAGAGTAATGCTTTCCGCAGCACACACCCAGGCCGATTTGGACGAAGCCTTGAGTATCTTCAAAAAAGTGGGCCAGGAACTGGGCGTTATCAATTAAAATAATGGAATAGGTTTGGAGGCATTTTAATGAAAGCAATTCGCATTCATCAAAATGGAGGACCAGAAACACTTCAATTTGAAAATGTGGCTATGCCAGTCCCGGAGGCGGGAGAAGTGCGGGTTAAAATTGAAGCCGCCGGGGTAAACTTTATTGACATTTATCATCGCACCGGACTATATCCATTGCCGCTCCCGGTTACGCCCGGCTTAGAAGCGGCCGGCATTGTGGACGCGGTAGGGCCAAATGTGAGCCAGTTCAAGGTTGGGGATCGGGTTGCCTACAGTGCGCAATTGGGGGCGTATGCAGAATTCGCGGTGGTGCCGGAAGAAAAACTGGTGCCCGTTCCCGCTGGTGTCGAATTGACGACAGCGGCGGCTGTGATGCTCCAGGGAATGACGGCCCATTATTTAACTTTCAGCACCTATCCCCTCAAAACGGGTGAGACGGCGTTGATTCACGCGGCGGCCGGGGGAGTGGGACAATTGCTGGTGCAACTGGCCAAAAAGGCTGGGGCAACCGTTATTGGAACCGTCTCTACCGCAGAAAAAGCGCAACTGGCCCGCGACGCCGGCGCAGACCACATTATTCTTTACACCCAAACCGATTTTGAGACGGAAGCTAAACGGCTCACCGATGGTCGTGGTGTGGATGTGGTGTACGATTCGGTGGGGCAGGCTACGTTCAATAAAAGTTTGAACGTGCTGCACCCACGGGGATACATGGTACTCTTTGGGCAGTCTAGCGGACCCGTTCCACCGTTTGACCTGGGTGAATTGAACCGGAAAGGCTCATTGTACATTACCCGCCCCAGTCTGTTCCATTACATTGCTTCTCGTGATGACTTGCTGTGGCGTTCCGGCGACTTGTTCGCGTGGCTGGCTGAAGGTAGCTTAAAATTGCGCGTTGACCGCACGCTTCCCCTGGCCAATGCCGCCGCAGCACACCAGTTGTTGGCCGGACGACAAACAGCGGGCAAAGTTCTCTTGCGTCCGTGAGGACGTGTTTCAATTGTGTCGTTTAGGTTTTTGGGGCGTGGTGGTTGTATTAACCGTGCAGTACCAGGGGGACCAACAGCGGTACAACAATAGTTAAAACAATGCCGCTAAAAAAAGCGATCATCGCGTATTTTTTGCCGGTAAATCGCGTTATGATGGGGAGGGTGGTGTCCATGGCTGTCGCCCCCCCAGATGCGATGGGCGCCAATTTGCCAAGGTACTTCACCAGCAGCGGCGTGAGGAGTAACGTGATGATTTCTCGGCTTAAATTTGCCAACAGTGCCACCACGCCCAGCGTTTCGCCCCTGATTTGGCTAATGATGATACTGGAAAGACTGTAATATCCGAATCCTGCTCCCACTGCCAGCGCATCGCTGAGGGATATTTGCGGCATAAAAAGAGAGAAAAAACTGACGCCGACCAGCGTCCCGATAATTATAGAGAGCGGAACCAGTATTATTTTCAGGTTAATGGTTTTTATTGCCCGCCAGGCATCCGGGTTGCTGCCAATATCTATGCCCACCAAAAAGAGCAAGCCGTACAGCGCATAAAGAGCCATGTCTGTGTGCAAAAGAAAATCCGGAAGCAATCCCAATGCGCTTCCGGCTATACCGGCAATAAAAATAAGCAAAATGATCAAACTATTTTTCATACAATCCCCGGAAATAATAGAAGTAAATAAACCCAGAGGCCAGTACGCTCCCCAAAATACTGCCCAAACTCAGCACCAATGCTTGCCAGCCCAAATTGTTCAAAGAGGCCATAACCACTCTGTTTAGGCCTACCGAAGCGCCTAAAAAGAAAATCAAGGCAAAAATGAACGCATTGGTTGCTTTTTGAGCAAGGGAAAGGATGGGTGTTTGTCGGCGCAATAAAAAGCCTACCAACATTCCCCCCACAAGAAACAAAAAAATAAACGCCATGGATATTCTCCAAAATCAAGCTAGATGGTTGTTTTTTCCCAGCGTTTGACTGATGGTTTTGTTGAGCTTATCCAACGTAAGTGGCTTTTGCAACCAGTCGACAATGCCCTGCGATAATAGGGCTTTGTCGTCTTGAGTTAGAGGATAGCCGGATAAAGCGATAATTTTAACGGCTGGATTTCGTGCTTTTAAGGTTTGGGCCAATAGCAGCCCTCCCAAACGAGGCATCGTCATATCGGTCAGCACCAATGATATTTCTTTCTCGTTGCGATCATAAATGGCCAGGGCCTCATAGCCGTCGCGGGCGGGTAACACGCTATACCCCAGGTGTTCCAGCATTACTTGCGCCACTTCCAGTACGGCAGATTCATCTTCAACTAGCAAAATTGTTTCGCCCTGACCACTGCGAAAATCTTCCACGGATTGTTGTGGCGGCACAGAAATTTTGTGCTGGACTGTAACCGGAAAATACAGCGTAACCGTTGTCCCTGTATTTTTCGCACTGTCTACCACAATGCAACCATTGTGTTGTTTTAAAATGCCATACACCTGCGACAACCCCAACCCCGTACCTTTTCCCACCTCTTTGGTAGTAAAAAAAGGTTCAAAAATAAGGTGCTGAATATCTGCGGAAATGCCTACGCCGGTATCTGAAACAGAAAGACCAAACCACTCTCCAGCCGTCAATTCAGGTGCGGGCTTGGAGTCATTGGGGCCAATCGTTAGCGAGAAGAGTTTAAATGTAAGCTCTCCTCCTTGGGGCATTGCATCGCGCGCGTTGATGGCTAAATTTGTTAAAGCCTGCTGAATTTGAGTGGGATCAATGTTGAGCGAATAGTTGCGGTTCGGGTCTTCTATTTCCAGCGAAATATGGATGTTTTCTGGGATAGTTCGCTTCAATAAGCGAATAATAGTATGTACAAAGGGCACAATTTCTACCGGCTGTTTTTTGGCCGGGGATTGGCGACTGAAATCAAGAATCTGCTCAATGAGCTGAGCGCCGCGCTGGGCCTGCTTAACAATGTGGTTGAGCGGTTCTTTCATTTGTGACGGCGTGCTTTCTCGACGTTGGAGCAGATCGGCAAAGCCGATAATGCCGGTGAGAATGTTATTAAAATCGTGTGCTATTCCTGAAGCAAGATGACCAACCGCTGCCAGCCGCTCCTGCTGTTGAATGCGCTTTTGGATGGCGAAGTCTTCTGTCATTTCGCGTAACACAATTACCCATCCTTCGATGGCCGTGTCTTTTTCAACGGGTTGAGCCAGAACGTTGAAAACCCGTAGCGGGTCACTTGCCAAATGTACTTCGTGCCATTGTCCGCTTGCGGTGACGTCAGAATTTCTGAAAGCGACGATTCGCCCAGGTGAGTCACCTTTTTCCCGGTTCCAGATTCTGCCAGCAACGCCAAGAATTGTTGGGCGGTTGGATTGGCTATTTTTACGCGATGTTCCCCGTCAAGCAGTAGAATTCCCTGGGGGATGGTATCTAAAAGTTGCTGCACCAACCGCGCCTGCCGGTGAGTTTTTTCGTGTAGGCGTGCGTTTTGGAATGACATTGCCACCTGATTGGCCATCGCCAGTAGCAAATCCACATCTTCTTCTGAATAGGATGGGGCCGTTTTTTGATTTATCGCGGTCATTGCACCCAGTATTTTCCCCCGATAGCGCAAGGGGACGGTAATTACAGTACGCGCAATATCTTTCGCCGAGTCCGGGTGGTTGTCATCTTCTTTGGCGGTCCATTTTTCAAGCGCTGCGGTTATGCCCTCAAAGGTCACTGGCTCAATATCTTTTGCGCCTGGGCCACTTTTTACAAACTTAACAACGTGTGCTTCTTCAGCATTTAAGACAGATAACACCACTGCGTGGGCCGGTAATGTTTCTGCCACAAGGGTTGCCACTGCTTGCAATGCAGCTGAAATATTTTCAGCGCCAATTAGAGCCTGGCCAGCTCGATACAGCGCTTCTGTTTTGGCCAGCGCCGAGTGGATCTCTTGAAACAAACGAGCATTTTTAATGGCTACGGCTGCCTGCCCGGCAAACGCGGCCAGATGTTTGGCATCGTCCGGGTGGTAAAAATTCGCTTCAGCCTTGTCCAGGGAAAAGAATGCCACCACCTCATCCTGGACCATAATCGGCGCGCCTGCCCACGACCGTATTTGGTCACTGGGACGGATGTGAAACCATGTTGGGTCTTCGGCCGTGTTGGGGATAACCAGTGGTTGTCGGGTTTCTACCATCCGTTGCAAGTTTGGCGTTTTTGCAATCTTAAAACATAAGCCTGTGATTTTTAGCGGTGTTTCTTGTCCAAATAGTTCATATCCCCGCGCGCGCGTAATTTTTGCAATGCCTTTATTCACTACCATAATGTTTGCTGCGTCGTATGGCACTACGCGCCCGATCTGCTCTAGCAAACTATCTATAATGGTATCCAGATCAAGAGTGCTGCTTAATGCTATCCCTGCTTCGCGCAGGGCTTCTGCAAGTTGGCGTTGTTTATGTTCTGCGGCCAGCAACTGGTTATGTTCTTCTTGCAGGCATTTGTAATCATTAATGTTGGTTCCAATAACAGCGGCGGCAACAGTTTTTCCATTTTTTGTGATGGGACTCACGCGGGTGGCTTGCCAGTGTCCCTTTGAATCAATATGCTCGTAGGAGGCTGTTTCGCCAGTTTTAAATACCGCTGCGATTGCTCTTTTGAGTTTTTCTGCGTGTTCAGGGGTGGTAAAGTTATAAACTCGCTGCCCGACAAGTTCCGCCGGCGACACATCTGGCGGTGCTTCATTGGTAAAGAGGATTGTTCCTTCTTGATCTAGAGATAAGATTGCATCTGGTGCGTTTTCAAGTAAAGATCGAAGCGCCGCTTCCGATGCGCGCAGGGACTGTTCTTCTTCACGATGCTGTGCCGCTGTTCTTTCCAGTTCGGAGATGCGCTGGTGCAAGAAGGCCAGTTCCGCTCTGAGTTGTGCCTTGCTTTTGTTCTGGTGTTGCATAGCGTACGCCTGTCACTGTTCCTGGTGCTCTTTTGTAATAGTATAATCTACTATTTCGTATAATTCAATTGATTTGGGATGCGTTTCAGTTTTAAAATGAAACGCACCCGAATTGCTGCGCTACATTGATTTCCTACCCCGCACCATTTATAATGGAATAGAAACGATTGAAATGAAAATGAATGGCTTGTAATTTTAAAGGCGATGTTTATGAGTTTCTTTCGAGTTGCAGAGACTAAACGCCATTTGGCGGCCCCCAATCGCTCCCCTCTTTTTTTGATGGGTGCTAATTACGAAGGGTACTTTGACCGGGCCTGGCGACTGTGGGACAATGCAAAATTTAACCCCATCCTCATTGACCGCGATTTTAAAAAAATGGCGGAAACTGGCCTGAACGTGGTGCGACTGTTTGTTCAGCCCGCCCTGGAAAAAGAGGTGCAAGCGGGAAACTTTGCCAAGCTTGACAAAGTATTGCAAATTGCCGCTGACTATCGCTTGCTGGTTCTACTAACCTTCAATGATGGGCACGCCCTGAATTTGGCTCGTGTGGCTCAGAGTGATGCCAAAATTGCGTCTCGTTACCGCGACGATCCCATAATTTTGGGGTGGGATTTGGAGAACGAGCCAGTGTTTTACAATTTTGTGGCAGCTATTTACCCCGCTACCCACCCGGCACCAGTGCAAACCAGCATTCTTGTAGATCATTACGGCCCGCGTGTGTCCCGCCAAGAAGCGCTAGACTTGCAAGCGCAATGGCGTATTCCCTCGCACCTGAATCCAACACTGGCTTATTATTATATTAATGCCCTGCGATTATTCATCGAATTTAATAATGATGCAACTGCCTGGGCCAGGCAAAAAAAGGTTACAATAGTAGAATACATCTACAGCACCGATTCCCAAAAATGGCACAAGTTAATTGAAGTTTTGAACGGCACGGTCCAAGCCTGGCTGACGGTGCGCCGAACCCCTGTGCGGGCTGTCGATCCCAATCATCTCATAACAGTAGGGTACAACTGGCTCCATTTTGCCGCTTTGCCCGCCAATCGCGTGCTAGATTTTCAGGAATTCCACAAATACGGGGCTCTTTCGCGCTCAAAATTTGTGCAAACGACCCAAACCTTGAGCAGTCTGCAAAAAGCATTCCCCCAGCATCCTGTTTTGATGGGTGAGTTTGGGTATTCAAATCAAACAGGGCCCAACCCTGCCTCTTCTGAGCCGGTGGAGGCACCGCAAACGGCATTGTTTGAGATGGCAATATTGGCATTTTTGCGAGCGCACAACTTTGCGGGCGGTTTAAAATGGATGCTCAACGACGTGGACACCACTACCAATCCTTACGAAGCCAGTTTCGGCATTTATCGCGTGGGCAATCATCCCAAGCCCATTCAGCAATTGCTGGCCAGTGCCAGCCAAAAATGGCCCGCGCCCCCTGTGGAGGGGTCAATTAAAATCACCCAAGATCAAAGGGGGTTGGCATTTCGTCTTACTTTAGATGACAAAATTATGCTGGCCGGCAGTGTATTTCAAGATGAAACGTTCAGTTGGCAGGCTGAAAATATTGGTTATTGTTTTGTGGATAAACTTTCTCAGGCCCTGCAAATCACCGCGCAGGGAAACGGGGTGCTGGCACTCGACCCCTGGGAACTGGCGCCCACATGGGACCGCACGCGACAGAGCATTCTGTATCGGGTGGGAACAGATTCGCTGGCTCAACTGGCAACCTTTCCTCCTGACGAACGGGCCTCATGGTCGGTGCTGTCTGGTGTAACCTATCGCCTGGAAATGGGAGCGCCGGTTGAACACCCCCCCGCCGAAACGCCGCAAATTGTTCCCAATCCGGGTGAGCACGTTGTTTTGTTGGGTGACGCCAACGCCATGTTGCGGGCAGCGCTGCCGTACATTCGACATTTTGCACCAGACGTAACGTTTTCCCCGGCGCAGGTTGCCGGACGTTGGCCCTACGTCACCGTGGTGGCTACGTCCCAACAAGTTACGGATGAGGAAATGCAAATAATAAAGGCGACTGGCGCGCGGTTGGTAGAGCGCATTGAGGGGGATGTGGAAACGGTGCTGCAAAATATGGCAACGCAAAACAGGCGCTTTTTGCAGCCAGAAACCAGTCCCATTCCCATCGATTTGCCGGTGGAGCCACCTGTGCCGCCAGAATCGCCAACACAGCCGCAACTGTACGTGGTTCAACCCGGCGACACTTTGAGTAAGATTGCATTTTCTTTTTATGGAAAAAGCAGCCTGTGGCACGTGATTTTCGCAGCCAATCAAGACGTTTTAGATGACCCAGGCCGCATTCGTCCCGGAATGAAATTGAAAATTCCGCCTATTGAAACCAATAGCAATTGACAAAGGATTATCCTATGGCTGTTTTTACACGTAATCCACTTGGCCCGGGGCTGCTGGGGTCAGACGGCAAGCCATTTTTTACGCTGGGTGTAAATTACGAAGGTTACTTTGACCGCACCTGGGCTATGTGGCGCGCCGATCTGTACGATCCGGGTTTAATTGAAAAGGACTTTGCAAAAGCGAGGGCCGGCGGCTTTAATACCCTGCGTTTATTTGTGCAAAAAGAAAACAAAGAAGAAGTTTATCGGGGGCAATGGAAACGGTTTGACACCGTTTTTAGTCTGGCTGAAAAATACGGGTTGGCTGTAATGCTAACGTTTAATGACGAACACAATCCACATTTGGTCAGTGTGGGACGTTTCAATGCAAGAATTGCGGCGCATTTTCAGGGTAACCCTGTCATCCATAGTTGGGATTTGGAAAATGAACCACGCCTCTACAACTTGCTGGTGGCCACGTATCCCAATGGACCGTGTCCCCTGCTCACATCGGCGCTAGTAGATCACTACGGCGAGTTTGTTCCCCGGAGCCGGATTAATATGAATCAGGTCCCTGCTGCGCTGCGGAACGACCGCACCAAGGCTTTTTATTATCGCAATGCTGTAGAAGCCTATATTCGTTTTAGCCGCGATGCGCTTGCTTCAGGACTACCTTCCATTGTGGATTATATGAATAGTGAGCAATCCGGGGTTTGGCGGCCCTTCCTGAAATTACTCAACGACACCATTGCCGCCTGGCTCGCACCCCAAATGGAGCCGATGAAGGCGGCAGACCCCCTGCGGCTGTTTTCCGTTGGCTGGAATTGGGAGGCGTTGGCCGCGCTCCCGGCGAACCGGGTGCTTGATTTCCATCAAATTCACAAATATGGAAAGGTGGGGTACAAACGCTTAAACAATATTTTCAGTATGCTCAAAGCATTGCAGCGCGTGTTCCCCACGCAACCCATTATGATGGGCGAATTTGGCTATTCAACGGATGAAAGTACCGATTCAGCCAGGCCCAGGCCTATTGATCCCCGAGTGGCTGCGCTCCATGAGGCGGCGATGATATGTTTTTTGCGCGCCGAAGGGTTTGCCGGCGGGATAAAGTGGATGCTCAACGATGTGCGAGAGGCACCCAATCCATTTGAGGCCGGTTTGGGAGTGTATGCAGATTTTGACCGGGAAAAACCATCGCGACGCGTTTTTGGTCATTTGGCATCTATTTGGCGCAAATCGCAAGATAAGGGCGACTTGCGCGTTCTGCCCGACAGTCGAACACACATCCGGCTGTTGTACCAGTGCGAAAATGGCGGCTTGAGCGGTGGCGGCGGATCGGACGCCCCGCTAGTGTGGCAATCTAGCCAGCCTGTGTCTGTGTTTACCAGTTGCAACATTACCGGCCAAATATGGGTAGAGGCGGATGCCTCCGTAACGGTACAATTGAAGCCGTCCGAAGTGTCGCCGCGTTGGCGAACAGAAGCCGCCGCAGCGGTGTATCGGCTTACCCCAAACGCCTTCAGCCCCGAGGGGACGCAACCGGCAGGGCAAGCTGTGTCTGTGTCGCTGGATGATCAATCTCCGCGTTTGGTTACACCGTTATGAGCAAGGGGGGGTAAAATCCTCTGTTGCTGAATAGATTAGATGCTGTGGCATTGTGAAATAAAAAAGGGAACCGTGAATTTTCACGGTTCCCTTTTTTATTTCTGCAACGGGTTGAACTTATTTTGCGTAGTCAACGACGCGAGTTTCTCGAATAACAGTGATTTTTATTTGCCCCGGATATTGCAGATCTTCTTCTACCTGGCGAGCAATTTCTTTTGATAAAGTAATTGCTTTGTAATCATCTACATCTTCTGGTCTCACAATGATTCTAATTTCACGGCCTGCTTGAATGGCGAACGATTCTTTTACACCATCAAACGAATTGGCAATGCTTTCCAGGGCTTTGATGCGTTTCACATAATTTTCCAGGCTTTCCCGTCGCGCACCTGGCCTGGCCCCAGAAATGGCATCTGCAGCTTCAACTATTACTGCTTCGATGCTGGTCTGCTCTACTTCGTGGTGGTGGGCGGCAATACAGTTGACCACTTTGGCTGGTACACCGTATTTTTTGGCTTCTTCTGCGCCAATGAGGGCATGCGGGCCTTCCACTTCATGGTCAATGGCTTTGCCGATATCGTGGAGCAACCCACCCATCCGCGCTACTTTTACGTCTGCGCCGAGTTCTGCGGCGATGATGGCCGCCAGATGGGCTGTTTCTATGGCATGCAAACGTTGGTTTTGCCCGTAGCTGGTGCGGTACTTCAAGCGACCGAGGAGTTTGATGATATTAGGATGCAGGCCGGGCACGTTGGCTTCATAAGCGGCGCTTTCGCCGGCATCCTGAATTGTGCGATCCATTTCTTCTGTTACTTTTTTCAATACTTTCTCAATGCGGGCTGGGTGAATGCGGCCATCATTGATCAGGATTTCCATTGCCTGGCGCGCAATTTCCCGGCGTACGGGGTCGAATGCGGTTAAAATAATTGCATCGGGGGTGTCATCAACAACCACTTCTACACCAGAGGCAACTTCAAAGGCGCGAATGTTACGCCCTTGCCGTCCAATAATGCGTCCCTTCATATCGTCACTGGGGAGCAATACGGTAGACACCGTTGTTTCTGCTACCTGATCGGAGGCAATACGCTGAATGGCTAGCGAGATAATTTCACGCGCTTTTTGGTCGGCCTGGGCTTTGGTTTCGGCTTCAACTTCTCTGAGCACGCGGGCCATATCTTGTCGGGCGTCCAGTTCAACGGCTTTTAAAAGTTCTGCTTTTGCCTCGCTTTGGGTCATGCCAGAAACACGTTCCAGTTCTGCTTTTCGTTGTTTTTCAACGTTTTTCAGCTCATTGGCTCTACGGTCCATTGCGCTTTGGCGCTTGTTTAATGTTCTTTCCCGGCGCTCAATGCTTTCAAAGCGTTTGTCCAGCGATTCTTGTCTTTTTTGAAGCCGTTCCTCTTGTTGAGAAATATGGTGTTGGCGCCTTCTAATTTCTCGTTCCGCTTCGTCTTGAAGGCGAAGACGTTCTTCTTTGGCTTTTACTTCGATCTCTTTGCGGGTTGCTTCGGCCTTCTCCAAAATTTCTTTGGCTGTTACTTCAACGGATTTTATTTTGGAGTCTACCAGGTATTGTCGCAGGAGATACCCTGCCACACTTCCCAGTATTAGGCCGGCCACTCCAATGAACAAGATGGGGAGTAGGTTGCCCATTAATATAATCCTTCCTTATGTTTAGCTGCTAGTTGTTCAATCTTTAATCGTCCTGTTGGCGGAGGTTAGCCAGAACAGTCTGGATAGTTTCGTAGCTAAATCCGCGTCGAGCCAGATAGCCTGTTATTTTCTTTTTGAATGTTGCTTTGTCTAGCACGCGCCAAAGCGCTACTTTTTTTTGAGCGGCTTGCATCGCCAACGTTGTTTCGTCAACATCGACGAGCGCCTGCTCGATGTGTTGCTCGCTGAGTCCCTTTTGCCGTAACTCGTAGCGCAAAGCCTGTTTCCCCTTGGGGTTAAGGCGATTGCGGCCAGCCACCCACTGTTGCCCAAAAGCCGCATCGTCCAGGTATTTGTGGCGCAACAACTTTTGTATTACCTGCGCAATGATGTCGTTCGGGGTGTTTTTTTTGCCTAGATACGTTTCAATTTCCTGTTGCGTTCGTGCTCTAAATGATAGGTAATGCAGGGTTTGCTGATACGCTTTATCGACAAGATCGTTTTGTTTTAAAGTGTGAATGTCTTCATCGCTTAAAAAACGGCCTTTTTTTAAGCCCAGGGCCGTGTTCAAACTAACGGCCAGGGCAAACGAATTGTCTATAAAAACGTTGACCCGTTCTTTATTCTTTTTTTGAATGACAAGCGCTGTAATTGTTCCGGCCACAGAAAACGTATAAATGTGTATTGTAATAAAAAAAGCTGTGAAACGTCACAGCTTTTTAAACCCTTTCTCCAAGTGCGAAAAAGGGTGCCTAGAATTCTAAGCTATGTCAACTATCGGGTAGGTGCAACTATCAACTTAAGACACGTTGCATACAGTTTGTTTGGAACGAAAAAGATAGTGTATTCAACGTTTTAACAGGCGATATTTTTGAAAAAAATTACGTCCTGATTTATTTGAAATTGCTTGTTTTGTTTAAAAACAGGGTCATTGAGCACAATACAGTAC
>CAYPUV010000016.1:0-29307 GCA_964413895.1 uncultured Anaerolineaceae bacterium | reverse complement strand
CTGGTAGTACTGTTCTTCGCATTCATTTTTAGCATTATTTTGATTAGCGGATTATCGCTGCGAGAATTGGCCACGATGTTGCGCGATGCATATTTTCGGTTCCAGGAATGGCGGCATTTTAGAAAACTCCCCATCAACCAGACCGACTTGCTGTCGCCCGAACAGTTGCCCCTGAAACCAACTATGCTGGAACGACTACGCCCCAGTCGCAAAGATTCATCCACCGATCCACTAACCATTAACGAGAATTTTTCACCCCAGCCAAAACCGTCCCCTCAGGTCTCACCCTCCACCAACGTTTCTGCAGCAGACACCGCTGCTCTCCCCACCACAAACAAACAAAAATGGCATTTGCCCATCGTCGCCGAGCTTCTGGAAGATGTGGGAGAAGTGGAAATCAGCGAATCTGAAATTAGACAGCGGGTGCGCATTATCGAAGAAACCCTGGCCAGCTTCGGTGTGGAAGCAAAAGTTAGAGAAATAAATCAAGGTCCTGCGGTAACGCAATTCAGCATAGAACCGGGGTACACCGGCAGAAAAGACGCGAAAGGAAGTCCGCGCAAGGTCAGGGTATCGCGCATTGTTAACCTGGCAAATGATTTGGCGTTAGCGCTATCCGCCGCCCCCATCCGCATCGAAGCGCCTATCCCGGGTCGTCCATACGTGGGCATTGAAGTCCCCAACAGTTCAAAAGCAGTTGTTACCCTGCGCAGTGCCATTGAATCCCCCACGTTTCAGCACAAGCACGCCACCTTAAAAATTGCCCTGGGGCGTAGTGTATCGGGGCAATCTGTGGTAGTAGACCTGGTAGCATTGCCACATCTGCTCATTGCCGGGGCAACCGGCTCTGGCAAGAGCGTGTGCATTAATGCAATTGTGGCCAGTTTGTTATGCACCCATACCCCAGAAACACTGCGGCTATTGATGATTGACCCCAAAATGGTAGAGTTGGTGGCTTACAATGGCATTCCGCACCTGCTTGCCCCCGTGGTTACAGACCTGGAACGGGTGGTGGGCGTGCTCAGTTGGGCTACCAGAGAAATGGATCGGCGCTACAAGGCTCTGGCAAAAGTGGGCGTACGAAATATAGTCGGCTACAACCAAAAAGCTGTCCGAACAGGCGAAGAAACAATGCCCTACATTGTCATCATTATTGATGAACTGGCAGATTTGATGATGCTGGCCCCTGACGACGTGGAACGGTCGGTGGCGCGGATTGCCCAAATGGCGCGGGCAGTGGGCATTCACCTGATTCTGGCAACGCAACGGCCCAGTGTGGATGTGGTAACCGGGCTGATTAAGGCAAACTTTCCGGCCAGAATAGCTTTCGCGGTGAGCAGCCAGATTGATTCGCGGGTAATATTAGACACGCCCGGCGCAGAGCGTCTACTGGGGCAAGGGGACATGCTTTACATGTCTCCAGATTCGGCTAAACAGCGCCGATTGCAAGGCGTGTATGTGTCTGACGCCGAATTAGAGCGCTTGATTAAGTTCTGGGGTGGGGGGCAGCGCAGACCTCGACCATCGCTGGGGCCGGTGGAAGATCCCGGCCCCTTAGAGCAGAAAGCACTGTGGGATGATTTTAGTTCTGTACCGAAGCCAGACAAAAAAGACGATGCATTGGTGGAAAAAGCAATTGAAGTAGTGAAAAAATACAATCGTGCTTCTATCTCTCTGCTGCAACGGCGACTGCGCATTGGGTACGCCAAAGCCGCCCGCTTGATCGACGAGCTAGAGGAACAGGGCATCATTGGGCCAGACCAGGGTGGTGGAAAAGCCAGAGCGGTGCTGGTGGAAGACCCCTCCGCCGATACAGCAGCAGATACAACAGAAACATCACCCCACACCTAGAAACTAGCGATTGGAAGTTAACAGATCAATCAACCTTCAGTATTCAAATCACAATGAGACGCAAGCTCGCGCTTGCGTTTTTATTGCATTTGCCGGAAGTGTTTGCACATTCAATACATCAGGATTAGAATTGCGTGGTTTTGTAGCTGCTCCGTATCGCAGCAAGAGAAATCGGCAAAGAAAAAAGTGTTTATGAGGAGCATATGCGTAATCAAGAGGCTGTTTCACCTGTAAAATCATATTTGTTACGATGGAGACAACACGATCAACAATGGATCGATAAGATACAAGTTCCCGAATCGACCGTGTTGCTCATCACCGCGCTTATCGTGGGCTTGACCACAGGCTACGGCGCTGTTGGGTTTATTTGGCTTTTAGATAAAACGCATTGGTTCTTTTTTGATGTTGTGCAAAGCTGGCTCAGTGTACCATTGGGCATTTTTGCTATTGTGGTCATCCCCGTGTTGGGGTCACTTATTTCAGGACCGCTCATTTCCAAGTTCGCCAAAGAAGCTAAAGGGCACGGCGTCCCAGAAGTAATGCAAGCCATTGCGCTGCATGGGGGACGGATTCGTCCGCCGGTGGTTGTCATCAAAGCGGCAGCATCGGCGGCGTGTATTGGCAGCGGCGGCTCAGCCGGACGCGAAGGCCCTATTGTGCAAATTGGGTCGGCTCTGGGGTCGGTGTTGGGGCAATTATTTCATCTGTCCGAAGCTCGCATTCGCAACCTGGTGGCGTGCGGGGCAGCAGCAGGTATTGCTGCGGTATTCAACGCGCCCATTGCCGGATCTATTTTCGCCCTGGAAGTTATTTTGGGAGAGTTTACCACCGCCTATTTTGGCAGCGTGGTCATCAGCGCCGTAACAGCCAGCATTGTCAGTCGCCAATTTTTGGGAGATGCCCCGGCCTTCGTTGTTCCAACCTATAACATGGTCAGCCCATGGGAAGTGTTATTCTATATTATCCTGGGCTTTTTAGCGCCGTTGGTAGCATGGCTGTTTGTAACCACATTGTATTGGCTTGAGGATAAATTTGATGGTTGGAAATTCCCCGACTCATTCAAGCCGGCTATTGGAGCAATATTTTTGGGTATTGTCGCGCTGGCTTTGCCAGATACGCTTGGCGCCGGGTTAGAGGTTATTGGCAAAGCCATTGAGGGGAACATCGCTTTGCCACTGATGGCACTACTTATTTTTGGTAAGTTATTGGCAACTGATTTCACGCTGGGGTCTGGGAACTCTGGCGGCGTATTTGCGCCATCGCTTTTTATGGGGGCGATGCTGGGTGGGGTGTTTGGAACACTGATGCACACCCTGTTTCCCGCCATCACCGCCTCGCCAGGGGCGTATGCACTGGTGGGCATGGCCGCCGTGTTTGCCGCCTCCACGCATGCAGCCATCACCGGCATCATTATCGTGTTCGAAATGTCGGGTGACTATCGCCTTATTTTACCGCTAATGCTGGCCACGGTCATCAGCACATTAATTTCCATGCAAATGCGAGAAGGGAATATTTACACCCTAAAACTGATACGACGTGGTATCCAATTAAAATCTGGACGCGACGTGGACGTGATGCAAGGCATTACGGTAGGCGAAGCGATGCGGCCCGAAGCATTGACCCTCCCGTTTCACCTGACAATCTCTGAGGTTACCACAAAGCTCAATGAATATAACAGGCGGGGGCTACCGGTGGTCGATGATCACGGCGAATTGTTCGGCATTATCACTATTCAAGACATTAAACGCGCCATTGAACAGGGCTTGCCAGGCGACACACCCATCAAAAAAATTGCCACCACCAACATCCTGGTTGCCTATCCCGACGAGACAATGGCAGACGTTATGCGACGGATTAGTGTGCGCGCCATTGGGCGATTGCCGGTCGTTAGTCGGGAGCAACCCAAAAAGGTATTGGGTCTCATTCGTCGACAAGATTTACTGCGGGCGTACAACTTAGCCTTAACCAACCGCGCCAGAGTACAGCATCGCATGGAGCAACTTCAGTTGCGCAATATTGACCACACTGAATTTGTAGAAATAGAAATTCGACCGAACAGTCCCTGCGTTAACAAAACCATCGCCGACCTGGCTGACCAACTCCCCTACGATGCAGTTATGGTTTCAATTCGGCGGCCGTCTGGGCTGGTGCAGGTGGTTCATGGCGACACACGTTTTGAAGCAGGAGATTATATTACCGTGTTCATCAACACAGATTCAAAAGAACAGTTGTATTCGGTGTTGCAGGGCAACACCAACCCAAATGAGACAACTAGAAACACAGTAAAGTAATTAATTTTATTGGCGGACACCAAAAAGAGAAGCACTCACCCAAAGAAAAGAGCGCTTCTCTTTTTTATTCGGAATGGCATACTTCTGTATTAATGCACACTAACTTAATGCCATTGTCGCATGTGGGGAAGGGTAAAGTTACCCCAAATACTCAATGCTACTTTTGCGCGTCAACCACTGCCATCGCAGCCATATTCACAATTTTGCGTACCTCGTCGCCGCGTTGCAGCACATGAACCGGTTTGCCCATACCCAGCAAAATCGGGCCAATCACTTCGCCGCCACTTAAACGTTCTACCAGCTTGTACGCAATGTTGGCAGCTTCCAGGCTGGGGAAAATTAGCACATTGGCGTCGCGCACCTGGCTGAACGGGTACAGCTCATCAATGATTTCCGGCACTACAGCCGTATCGGCCATCATCTCTCCATCAACAACCAGGTCGGGCCGGCGCTGCCGCAGAATTTCAACTGCATGGCGTACTTTTTCAGAAAATGGATGGCGAGTGCTGCCGAAGTTAGAAAAGCTTAACATCGCCACACGTGGTTCAACATTAAACTGCCGTACACTGTCCGCAGTAAGGCTGGCAATTTCAGCCAGGTCTTCTGCGGTGGGGTCAATATTAACGGTGGTATCAGCCACAAAGTAAATTTTATCGCGCACAATCAGAATGTACATTCCGGCCACTTTTTTCACCCCTTCGCCAGTGCCTACCACTTCCAGGGCGGGGCGGATAATTTCCGGGTAATCGTGCTGCAACCCAGAGATATAGGCGTCGGCATGACCGGCCTGAACCATCATAGGGCCAAAATAGTGTTCGCGTTGCATCAGGTTCAAGGCGCGAGAGGCGGTAACCCCCTTGCGCTGTCGAGCCTGGTTCAGGGCCTGGGCATATTCTTCAAGGTGTTCACTGGCGGCTGGTTCAACCACAGTCGGGTCGAAACTCAGCCCCAGGTCTTCAATTGTTTGTCGTATTTTTACCTGGTTGCCCAACAAAATCGGTTCGCCAATTTTTTGTTCAGCCACAATTGCAGCGGCACGAATGATTTTTGTTGATTCGCCTTCGCCAAAGACAATGCGCTTGGGTTGATGTTGCGCTTTATTGATAATCAAGCGCATCAATTCCCATCCCTTGCCCAACCGAGCTTCCAGTTGTTCGCGGTAGGCATCCATATCTAGCGGACGACGGGCTACGCCGGTTTTAATAGCAGCTTCAGCAATGGCCGGAGCTACCCACAATAAAACACGGGGGTCAAATGGTTTGGGGATAATGTAATCTGAGCCAAATTTTAGCGATTGCAGGTTGTAAGCGCGCAGCACAGAATCTGGTACGTCTTCGTGAGCCAGGGCCGCCAGGGCGTGAGCGGCAGCCAATTTCATATCATCGTTAATCTGACGCGCTTGCACATCCAATGCGCCACGGAAGATGAAGGGGAAGCCGAGCACGTTGTTCACCTGGTTTGGATAATCGCTTCTGCCGGTGGCAACAATTGCATCCGGGCGTGCTTCTTTGGCCAGCTCGTACCTGATTTCCGGATCTGGGTTTGCCATTGCAAAAATAACGGGGCGTTCTGCCATTGTTTTAACCATTTCCGGGGTTAGCACATCAGCCACAGAAAGCCCCATAAACACGTCGGCGCCACGCATAGCGTCTGCCAGGGTGCGGGCCTCGGTATCTTTCATAAAGCGAGCCTTGTACTCATTCATCCCCGCTTCGCGCCCGGAGTGGATGACACCGCGTGAGTCAAGCATAGTAATATTTTTGCGTTGAGCACCCGCTAGAATGAACATTTCAGCGCACGCAATCGCCGCTGAGCCAGCCCCGTTCACCACAATTTTCACATCTTCCATTTTCTTGGCGGCTATTTCAAGCGCGTTGAGGATGCCAGCAGTAGCAATAATTGCCGTGCCATGTTGATCATCATGGAACACAGGAATATCTAGCATCCCTTTCAGCCGCTGTTCAATTACAAAACATTCGGGAGCTTTAATGTCTTCCAGGTTAATACCGCCGAACGTAGGCGCGATAGCTCGCACAACATTGATGATTTCTTCGGGGTCGGCGGAATCCACTTCAATATCAAACACATCAATGTCGGCAAAACGTTTGAACAAAACGCCTTTCCCTTCCATCACAGGTTTAGAAGCCAACGGGCCGCGATTGCCCAACCCTAAAATTGCACTACCATTTGAAACAACCGCCACCAAATTACCTTTGGCCGTATACCGATAAACATCGTCTGCGTTGTTGGCAATTTCCAGTACCGGCACCGCCACTCCCGGTGTGTAGGCCAATCCCAAATCTAATTGGGTACTAGTTGGCTTGGTGGGGATCACCTCCACTTTGCCTGGCCGCCCCTGGGAATGGTATTGCAAAGCAGTTTCTCGTGAAATGCTCATGAACACTTACCTCCTTGAAAGTGTAACAGGGTTTTTTAATTTTCCCGCAATTGTAAATACCGCGTGTTCTTTCGGTTGACATTATAGCACCATTCAAAAAATACGCATACATTTTAATAGGTTTTGGAAGCACTGACGCTCATTTGCCATGCTCCTATTTAAGGGGGGCAACAGAAGATGCATTAGGGTGGCGCCTCATGTCAAAGGCTTTTGTGTTCTTTTGAAGTTATGGTATGATTAGCTCATAAAGATGGCCGTCCATGCCAGACAAAAGGAAATCCTATGCGCTACCTGGTCATATCAGACATCCACGCTAATCTTGTTGCCTTTGATGCAATACTCGCCGATGCCGAAAACCAATTTGAAAAAATCTGGTGTTTGGGCGATGTAGTAGGCTATGGTCCCTACCCCAATGAATGCATTGAACAACTACAGAAATTTGATTACCTGTGTATTGCGGGGAACCATGATTGGGCCGTGCTGGATAAGCTGGATGTAGCCGAGTTCAACGCAAATGCTCGGTTTGCGGTTCTATGGACGCGAGAGCAACTTACACCGCAAAACAGAGCCTTTCTTGATGATTTGCCTCTATATTTGTTGCCAGAAAAAGATTTTACGTTGGTCCATGGAAGTCCGCGACATCCCATCTGGGAATATATTCTTTACCCGAAAATTGCTCAATTAAATTTTAATCATTTTGAAACTACCTACTGTCTGGTGGGGCATACGCATAGCCCGGTCATTTATGTTGAGGGAAATACACCTGATGCACCGAGCGAAGCGATTATCCCTGAGGCAGGTCTTTTTGTGCAGAAACTTAACGCGCAACGGTTGATTATGAATCCAGGTAGTGTAGGTCAGCCGCGCGACGGTGATGCGCGGGCTTCGTATGCAATTTTGGACACGGAAGCGATGGAATTCACAATTAAGCGTGTTGCCTATAACATTGACCAGGTGCAGCAAGTGATGAAGCAACACAATTTTCCAGCCAAGTTGTGGACCCGTCTTTCTTTTGGCTATTAATAACCTGAGTTTGATCGCTAGCCACCTCTCTCTAACCGGAAACAAATAAAAAAGCCGGATGACCCGTAAAACCAGTCATCCGACTTTTTTTGTTTTTTGCTGCAAGTTAACGCATCAGCATCAATCTACACTGATTAGGGCCTGCTTAAAAGCTATTTGCCCATTGCTGATTCTTGCGCGGCCTGGTCAATCTTCCAGTTGTAGAAGTCTAACCCACCCAACGACGGGAAGTTCCGGGTTAACCACGGTTTGGTAACGGTAACGCTGGTGTAGTGGTAAATGGGCGCGTAGGCGGCCTCTTCACGAGCCAGGATGTCTTCAGCTTCGGCGTATAGTTTGGCACGTTCTGTCGGGTCCTGGGCCTTGCCAGCTTCGGCGGTCAGATCATCAAACTTGCTGGGGCCGGTGGTTTCTTCGCAGTTCGGGTCGGCGCAGTTGCGGCGCAGGCGGTTCGAACCGGCTTCAGAGTTGAACACTTCATACACCCAGTTATTTTCGTCGGGGTAGTCAGCGCACCAACCCAGGCGGTAGATATTAAATTCGTCTTCTACCGGCGTATTCTTGCCGATGGTCTTCAAGTAGACTTTCCATTCCTGGTTTTCAACGCGCACGTCAACGCCCAGCGTGTCCTTCCACATTTGTTGAATGGCGGCGGCGATTTTGGCGTGACCTTCGGAAGTGTTGTGGCCAAGAACAATATCGAATTTCTTGTTGAACTCATCCAGGGTCATCCCTTTATCATCCAGATATTCCTGGAGAGATTTTTTGGCCAGATCAGGGTCGTAGCCCTGGCCCAGGGTGCCGGGTTCGGGAGCACCAAAGATGCCCGGAGGCGCGAAGGTGGTGGCGGGGATTTGGCCACCCTTGAGCACGTTGTCAATCAGGCTTTGGCGGTCAATAGCTGCAGAGAAAGCCCGGCGAACACGCACGTCATCAAACGGCGGTTTGGTATTGACAAAGCCGTAGTAGTAGGTGCAGGGAACAGGAGCGCTGCGGAACTCTTTGCTCAGCACCGGGTCGGATTTTACACGATCCATTTCGGGCAGCGGCACGGCAGCACCGTCCAACTCGTTGTTTTCGTACAGCGCAAATTCGGTGGAGGATTCTTCGATCATCAGGAAATCAAGAACCTCAATCTGAACGTTATCAGCGTTGATCCAAAGCGGGTTCTTAACCAGGCGCAGGCTGCCGCCGTGGATCCATTCATCCAACACATACGGGCCGTTGGTATCGATGAGGCCAGCTTCAATCCAGCGATCGCCGTACTTGTCAATGGCCCATTGGGGTTGCGGACGAAGTACCCACATACCGGCAATAGAGGGGAAGTACCCGGCGGGCTGTTCAAGGGTAAATTGAACGGTCGATTCGTCAAGCGCTTTCACGCCAACATCATCCAGTGTCAGTTCAGTGGGGTTGCCATCAGCATCTTCACCGGTGTTCACTTCTTGGGCATTTTTGATGATGTAGGTTACGTAAGCGTAGTCAGAGGCGGTATCTGGATTGATGGTGCGTTTGGCGCCATATTCAACGTCAAAGGCGTTAACAAAGCGGGGATTGCCGTCTCCGTCTGTAACCTGAACCGTTTCGCCGGTGGCCGGATCATAGTGAACCCAAGGGATGTCGTTGCGCAGATGGAAGGTCCAAACCAGTCCATCGTCAGAAACCTCCCAGCTAGTTGCCAGCATCGGTTTAACGTCGCCGGTAACGGGGTCAAATTCGGTTAGGCCAACAAAGAGGTTGCGATCCAGATCCACAGAGGTGGTGTCGGTAGCCAGGGCCGGGTCGAGCGTGGGAGGTTCGGTACCCAGGTTCCAGTGCAAGGTTACTTTGCCAGCAAATTTACTGGGAGCCTGAACCTGAACTTCTTTGGTCACAACCACTTCTTTTTCAACCGTTTCCACAACGGTGACGGTTTCGCCCTTAACCTCTTTCGTAACCACAACGGTCTGGACAACAGTCACGGTTTCGGGCGTGGGTGCGGCGCCACACTGAGCAGCAATTACTGCTAGCATAGCCACAACTAGTACCAACAAAAGCGTTTTTTTAGAAAACATTCGTGTTCTCTCCTCCTTGGCTAACTTTAATTAACCAATCAGTTTTTGCCTGGAATACAGGCTTTTGGGTAAATTTTTCCTGCAAAGGTACAGCAAGAACTTAGTAGATTATTGTTGTGAGCTACCACCCCCTTTCAAAACCATTATTGAAATATTGGGCATAAGTTTTATTTATAATTATTGAATATGGATGTCCTTCAATAGTAAAGGAAAATTCGCAAAAAGACAAATTTTCATCTCTGATTATCATACAAACCAGGCAGGTCTAAAAGTATAGCTATTCTTTTAATCTTGGATCGAAGGCGTCACGCAGCCCATCACCCATAAAGTTGAAGGCCAGCGTCGTTAACGTTAGGGCAATGGCCGGCGGGAATAGCTGGTTGGGATAGGTACGAATTCCGGGGGCCGCCTCAGAAATCATAATGCCCCAACTGGGTGTTGGTGCATCCACGCCCAGGCCAATAAAGCTTAAGAAGGCTTCCAGGAAGATGTACCCAGGAATTGCCAGCGTTTCATAGACAATCAGCGGCCCCATAATATTGGGGAGCACGTGGCGGAAAATAATTCTAATATCTGGTGCGCCCACGGCTTTGGCTGCCTCTACATATTCTTTTTTGCGAACAGAAAGCACCTGTCCACGGGCAATACGCGCCATTGCCAACCAGTTGATCAGGCCGATAGCAATGAATAGGAAGAACAACCCCCCCATCGACTCATTCAAACTGACCATCATTTGTCCAAAACTCCCTTCTGCCCCGCGTCTGGCCACCGCTTTAAAATAGGTTTGCAGCAAGATAACCACAATCAAGAAGGGAAAACCGTACAAAAAGTCTACAAAACGCATCATTACACTATCTACGATACCACCCATGTAGCCTGAAACGAGACCGTAGATTGTGCCCACCAGCAAACTTACACTGGAAGCCACAAATGCCACGGACAACGATATGCGAGCGCCATAGACGGTTCGAGTCCACAGGTCTCGCCCCAAATCATCTGCACCCAATATGAATTTGTCGCTGATTCTGGCATATTGTTCGGCGCCTTTTGGCATTACCGCCAGCATCCATTGTGGAACAGCGTTATTCGCCAGCAAATCTTGCTTGGCAAAATCTCCTGTGGTGATATAGGGGGCAAAAATTGCCATCAGCACAATTAGCACCAGCATCGCTATACTGGCCACCGCAAGTTTATTTTTTCTCAACCGATTCACTGAATCAGAGAGAAGACTTCGCGGCTTGCGGGCAAGTACCCCTGCTGGTAGTTCTGCTACTGCCATAGTTACGCTCCATCTATAAATTTTGTGGGTAAGGTTCGTTTATCAGCATCGGTGGAACACAGTTTGGTGCTTGTTTCCAATTTGCACCGCAACTTTGTTGGTGCATGAACCATACCATTTTGTCGTTTTAATCAAACCGAATACGAGGGTCGAGCCAACCATAGGTCATATCAACCAACAAATTAGAGAACACCAAAATTACGGTGTACACCAAAATTGTGCCCAACACTACAGCATAATCTCGGTTGGAAATACTTTGCACAAAGTGTTTGCCCATGCCATTAAGGCCAAAAATCTGTTCAATAACCAGCGTGCCGGTAATTAAAGCGGCAAACATAGGGCCCAAAACGGTTACAACAGGAATAAGGCTGTTCTTCATCGCATGGCGGTAAACTACCAGCCACTCACGTAATCCTTTAGCTCGCGCTGTGCGGATGTAATCTTCTCTAATAACCTGTAACAGGCTGGCGCGCATTAGTCTGGCAAACGTTGCCGAGAGTCCGGTTCCCAAAGCGAACACAGGCATAACAGCGTGAGAAAAATAGTTACCCCAATCAAACCCTGGTGTTAAAAACATGTTTTGAATGTAAGGTGGTTTTGCACCCCAGGTGGCGGCGGGCAACCAGCCCAACTGAACGGAGAATATCCAAATCAACAACGGGGCCATTACCAGGCTGGGAATGGAGACCCCCAGCACCGCCACAAACGTAGCTGAATAATCGAGCCATGTGTTTTGTTTTAACGCAGAAATTATGCCTGCGGGAACACCAATAATAAGCCCCAGGATAATTGACATCGCGCCAAGCTGGAGCGAAAGGGGGAAGGTACGATTAATCACATCGTTTACGCTCTGTCCCCGGTAGCGGAATGAGGGGCCTAAATCGCCACGGAAAACGCCGTTTGAGAAGCCTGGCTTGGCAGGGTCTAAATCAAAAACAGTGAACGGCCCGATCTTCAACTCATCGCCGAACAAATAGGAAACAAATTGTTTCCCTTCTGGCCAATCCAGGTGATATTTTGCTTCGAGGTTTTTCACCACCGATGGCGGCAGACTTTTATCGCCGATGAAGTCGAATGGGCCACCTGGTATTGCTCTGGCCATAAAGAAGGTAAAGATTGTTACCCCCAGTAAAACGGGAATAAATCCTAATATGCGTCGCATAACAAATCGTAACATAAAACATCCTCTTTTAAATTAGGAGTTCTTTGCACAACAAAATATGGTTCTAAACAACATTATTTAGCGTGGGCTAGAAATCACCGCACACCCATTATCAATAAATTTTTGTAACACTATGATTAGCGGAAGGACGACAATAACCTTACTGTGTTATGTGCCAACGTTAATACGTCTGTGGCTCTGCAAGGGTTCAAAAGAACGCCCAAATGTTCAAAAATTTTAAGCTAATACAGGTGACAAGCTACCCGATGGGCCGCTTCAATTTCTTTGAATTCAGGCTCTTGTTCGTAACATGGCTCGAATGCTTTTGGACAACGGGTGCAAAAGTTGCACCCTTTGGGCGGATTGGCCGGACTGGGCACATCGCCTTCTAAAATAATGCGTTGCCGTTTTTCTTCAATCACTGGATCGGGAATGGGCACGGCAGAAAGAAGCGCCTGGGTGTATGGATGCAGCGGATTATTGTACAAGGTGTAGCGATCGGCCAATTCTACCAGTTTACCCAGGTACATTACGGCAATGCGGTCGCTAATATGGCGCACCACTGAAAGGTCGTGGGCAATAAACAGGTACGTTAACCCAAATTCCGCTTGCAAATCTTCCAGCATATTGATGACCTGGGCCTGAATAGATACGTCCAACGCAGAGATTGGCTCATCACAAACAATAAAATCCGGATTCAGGGCCAGAGCGCGGGCCACACCAATGCGCTGCCGTTGTCCCCCTGAAAACTCGTGCGGGTAGCGGTTGATAAAGTAAGGGTTTAAACCCACCACTTCCAGCAGTTCTTTCACCCGCTCTCGTCGTTCGCCGCGCTTTAAGATATTGTGTACTTCCAACGGTTCGGCAACAATGTTGCCCACCGTCATGCGCGGGTTCAATGAGGCATAGGGGTCCTGGAAAATCATCTGCATCCGGCGACGCATTTTGCGCAGATGTTCGCCCTTTACATTCGTAATGTCTTCACCTTCAAATAATACCTGTCCGGCGGTGGGCTTGTACAATTGTAAAATAGCCCGCCCCGTGGTGGATTTTCCGCACCCAGATTCGCCCACCAGCCCCAGGGTTTCGCCACGGTAAATGTCAAATGATATGCCGTCGACGGCTTTAATATCGCCCACGTGACGCTGAATGATAATCCCCTGGGTGATCGGAAAGTACATCTTCAAGTCTTTTACTTGTAATAAAACGTTGTTCTGATCGGTCATGCTTACGTCTCCTACACTTCCCGGTAGGGGTTTTCTGTGGTAATGGGATCTCTGGTAACATCTATCCAACAAGCGACCCTGTGTCCCACACCTACACTTCCCAGTTGTGGATTTTCTGTTTTACATTTGGAGATACGATATTTGCAGCGGGCGTAGAAAGGACATCCAGGGGGCAACGCAATTAAATCTGGGGGCAAACCTTCAATGGAATCCAACTTTTCGCCGCTCACCTGGTCTAAACGAGGCAGCGACCCCAACAGGCCAATGGTGTACGGGTGTCGCGGATTGGCGTACAGGTCTTTTACCGACGCTTCTTCCACAATCATCCCGGCATACATCACAACCATATGGTCAGCCAGCCCGGCAACCACTCCCAGGTCATGTGTAATCCAAATAATGGCCATTCCCAGTTCATCGCGCAGTTTTTTCACCAGGTCGATAATCTGGGCCTGGATTGTTACGTCTAGCGCAGTCGTTGGTTCATCGGCAATCAGAAGCTGGGGATTGCATGAGAGGCCCATCGCAATCATTACGCGCTGGCGCATCCCACCCGAAAATTGATGCGGGTAATCGTCAACCCGATTGGCTGCCGAGGGGATACCGACCAGTTCAAGCAGTTCTATGGTTCGCGCACGCGCCTGCGCCCGATCCATCCCCATATGCAATTGAAGTGCTTCGCCAATTTGCCGCCCAATGGTCAACACAGGGTTCAGCGAAGTCATCGGGTCCTGGAAAATCATTCCAATTTTGTTGCCCCGCACAGAGCGAATTTCGCCATCACTCATCTTGAGCAAGTCCTGCCCGTTAAACAGCACTTCACCCCCAACAATTTTTCCGGGCGGGGAAGGTATCAACCTGATCAGGGACATCACTCCCACACTTTTACCACAACCACTTTCACCCACAATGCCCAGCGTTTCCCCCTCGTCAAGGGTATAGGAGATACCATTGACTGCTTGCACCACCCCGTCTTGCGTGAAAAATTGGGTGCGGAGTCCCTTCACCTCCAACAATCTTGCCATCTATGTTCCTCCATATTTTAGGGTTCGTGAATATGCACCAGAAGATTATTTTATTGAAGATTGGTTACTTGGAGATTTAGGACTCACCCTCAATATAATCTCTAAGTTCCAATCGTTACTCCAGATATGGATTTAGTGCTTCGTGTAAGCCGTCACCCACGAAAGTAAACGCTAAAATTACAACCACCAGAATGAATGATGGGATGAATAATAACGGCCACAAATCAGCGTCACGCCAATAGACGTAATAGTCACTGATCATTTGGCCCCAACTTGGGTTCGGCGGCTGCAACCCAATTCCCAAAAAACTCAAGCTGGTTTCGGCGGCGATGGTACCGCCAATGCCCCCAGAAACCGCCACAATCACGGGCGTCATTGCATTGGGTAAAATGTGTTTTACGGCAATGCGCCATTGAGATACACCAATGGCTCGGGCTGCCAGCACAAACTCGCGTTTTTGCAATGTTAAAAATTGTCCGCGCACCAGGCGAGCCAGCCCTGGCCACCCCACCAAAGCCAACGCGGTGAAGACAACAATGTAATCTACATATCCCTGTTTGGCAAATTCTTTAAGACCAATAGCTTTGACCCAGGTTAGAGCAGCCGGCTTTATTGTAGCCGCAATAAAGAAAACAAACAACAATCCAGGGAAGGCAAAAAGAACATCGCTAATACGCATTACAATGGTGTCAACCCAGCCTCCCCAATATCCGGCCAACACGCCAAAGAATACGCCCAACAGCAAACTCAACGCCGGAACAAAAATTGAAACAAACGCCGCCGAACGAGCCGCCCACACAACCCGGCTGTAAACATCGCGCCCCAGCTCATCTGTGCCAAAAAAATGCTGCGGACTGGGGCCGGCCCGCACCTGGTCAAGGTCAATGGCCGTGTAATCGGCAGTGACCAGTAACGGGGCGAACAGCGCCACCGCGTACATCATTACCACCACGGTTAGCCCCATCATTGCGGGAAGGTTTTGGCTAAACTGTCGCCACGTATCTCCCAACACCGTGCGGGGCTTTTCAGAATTAATCCGCGAGAGCGTTTTTGCTACCATCAATGCCTCACGTATTCCGAATACGGGGGTCAATTACCCCATAGAACAGGTCAGTCCACAAATTGGCCAGCGCAAAAATAACGGCTGCCAACACGGTGATGGCAATAATAATAGGGTAATCTCTGGCACTGATCGCATCAAACGCCAGCCTCCCCATTCCCGGAATGCCAAAGATTGTTTCTGTAATGAGCGTTCCCTCAACAATTCCCCCCAACATAAATCCAAAAATGGTGATGAGGGGAATGAGGGCGTTTTGCAACACATGCCGCAGCAAAACCGCAAATTCGGTCAGGCCTTTGGCCCTGGCGGTGCGCACAAAATCGGCGTTCAGCACATCTAATACATTGGCTCGCGTTTGTCTGGCAAATCCGGCAACAATGCCCGATGCCAAAATAGCAACCGGCAGAATGGCGCTGGCGCTAAAAACGCCATTCCACCCTCCCACCGGTACAACTTTCAATTGTTTGGCAAAAATAAAAAGTAAAATCGGCCCGGCCACCAGCGATGGCATAGCCCTGAAAAACACGGAGAAGAAGATGATACTTCTGTCAATCAGGGTCCCCCTGTATAGGGCTGCAATAACGCCCAGCGCCAATCCCAACGGAACGCCTATTGCAATGGCAGCAACGTTCAATTCAACGGTGATTGGCAAGCGGCGGGCAATCAATCGTGCTACAGGCTGTCCTTGATATTTGGTGAGCGATTCGCCAAAGTTCAAGGACATATAATTTACCACATAACGCCCATATTGCGCCAAAAACGAGTCATCTAATCCCCATTGTTTGCGTATCGCTTCTGCTGTTTCTGGGGTATATCGCTGCCCCAGCAAAACCACCTCCGGGCTACCGGGGCCATAAAACCCCAACCAGAAGGTGATGAAAATCATAATGCCAAGCAACACCGGCATCCATAATAGTCGCCGGATGATGTAGGCCCCCATGCGCTACCCTTCATTACTGACGTACATGTACTGAAATTTTGGAATAATCATTGGTGGGATAGAAAATTCTTTGACATACGGCTTAACAAGCCATTGTTCAAAATCAAAATACAATGGAACCCAGGGAGCATCATTAATAATGATTTGCTCTGCCTGCCGGTAAAGTTTCTCGCGTTTCTGAGGGTTTTGCTCAACCCCGGCCTGGTCTAAAATTGCATCTAATTTGGGATTGCTGTAACCCATATGATTCTGTTTGCTCTGGGTGTGAAATAGGACATCTAAAAAGTTTTGCGGATCGGGGTAATCGGCAATCCACCCCAATTCGTAAACCTGATACGGGTTTTCAGGCTGGGTAATGTCTCCTAAAAACGTGGGCCAATCTGTCTGTTGGATGGAAATGTCTACCCCCAACGTTTCTTTGTACGAGGCCACAATGGCTTCAGTGATGCGCGCCGGGGAACCACCTGCTCCAGAAGTGTACAGCGTAATGTCGGGAAACTCTGACACATCGCCGTATTTTGATTGGGCAATAAGCGCCAACGCCTGCTGGGGATCGTATTCCAAAGGAACCAAATCAGGATTACTATAGTTGGGCACGCCTGGCGGCACAATGCCATTGGCAATGGGGACAGTTTCTTTATAAACGACATCAACAATTTTCTTTTTGTTCAAGGCCAGGTTGAACGCTTGCCGTACCAGCGGGTCATCAAAGGGCGGCTTGTTAACATTAAACCCCAGATAAAAAACGCTCAACCGGGTTCCGGTCTTCAACTCGGCATTCAACGGATTGGTTGGATCTGTGACTCGTTCAACGTCGTTAAGCCCTACCGGGGTGGCGTCGAGTTCATCATTTTCATAGCGAATCATCGCCGAGCCACCAGTGAGGGTGAAATTAATGCGGTCCAAACGCGGGCGCGGGTCACGGTAGTAATTTTCGTTTTTGCGCAACACAATCGATTCGCCAAAGTTAATTTCATCGAGCTTAAAGGGGCCGGTCCCGTTGGGACGGTCAGTCCAGGTTCTGCCACCGCGTTCCACATTCTCCTGATCAAGCACATAGGCAGTGGGATAGGTCATTTTGGCCAAAAAATAGGCTTTAGGGGAGTCGATGGTCACTTGCAAGGTGTAGTCATCAAGCACTTGCACGCCTGAAACCTCATCCGCAAGGCCCCGCAGTTTGTCCCGGCAACCGATAATGTCGCCCATATAGGTATCGGCAGTGGGAGAACCGGTCTTAAAATCGCAGGCACGCTCAAACGACCACTTGAAATCTTGCGCCCGCACCGGCTTTCCATTATGAAATTTGACATTACGGCGCAGGTGGAAGGTGTAAACCGTGCCGTCGTCAGAAACGTCCCAGCTTTCTGCAATGTCCGGCACCAACTTCAAGTTAATGTCATACGCCACCAGTCCGCTGTATATTTCTACCACATACACTGCCGAGGTGGCATCGCCGCTGAGGTGCGGGTCAAGCGTAGGGGGATCGCCGCCGGGTAGGGTGAGCACGTTTTCACCCAGCGCCGCCGGGGGGAAGGTGGGGGCAGGCACGGGGTTTTCTGACTGTCCGTCTGCCGGATTGGAGGGGTTCGGAGGGTTCGTGTTCGGCCGGGACGCAGCGCTTGTGGGCTGCGTTAAGTTTTGAGCACTGCCACTGTCACCGCCGAATCGCTGCAACAAAAGCGCCCCCCCCACAATACCAATCAGGCACGTTGCTCCCAAACACACAACCAAAACTACTGCCAACAAGGGTACCCATCGTTTTTTGCCAGACATAGACAATTCCTAACTTATATTTAGTGTGATTGCATTTTACGGATATGGCGCGCAAAAGTCAAACATTTGTTGCAGCACACCATTTTGTAATCAGTTATTTGCATTCTTTGCGCTTTGAACTACAATCGGAATTTGGTAAGAGGGCCTGGGTCAATGAGTGCATCAAACGCATCCGCAACATACAATATTTTAATGCTCGCCCCAACAATGTACTTTGCAGATTACGGGTGTCATGTACGTATTCTAGAAGAGGCCGTTGTGCTGAAAGAGTTGGGACACACCGTAACAATTTTGGCGTATCCCAATGGGAGAGATCTTTGGGGAGTTGATGTGCGCCGCAGTTGGGGTGTACCCTTCAATTACAGAATTGAAGTCGGCTCATCGCGGCACAAAATATATCTCGATATCATGCTTGGCCTAAAAGCGTTGCTGCACGTACTCAGGCACAAGCCCGATATTATTCACGCGCATTTGCACGAAGGGGGATTGATGGGGTGGGTGTTGAGCAAACTCACAGGTGCGCCGCTAGTTTTTGATTTTCAGGGCAGCCTCACTAGCGAAATGCTAGACCATCATTTTATAAAAGAAACCAGCATCTTTTTCAAGCCGTTGGCCTGGCTGGAAAAACGCATCAATCATCTGGGCAACGCGGTTTTAACCAGTTCCAAGCATGCCGCGCAACTGCTGGAAAAAGACTTCGCTGTGCCCAGAGGCCGAATACACCCTACCCCGGATAGTGTGAATCCGAACATATTTAACCCGGCAAATTTTTCCGAGCAAGATAAAATCGTCCTCAAGCAATCACTGGGCATCCCCCTGGAAAAACAAGTATTGGTTTACTCTGGCCTGCTCACCGAATATCAGGGGGTTGGCCTTCTTTTAAAGGCACTGCAACAGCTCAGTACCAGGCGAAACGACTTTTTTTTGCTGTTGATGGGCTTTCCCGCCATAGATCACTACTCAAATGTAGCCAGGGATCTGGGTGTGGCAAATATTGTTAAAATGACTGGCAAGATGCCTTACGAAAACCTGGCCCGTCACCTGGCGTTGGGCGATATTGCCATTGCCCCCAAACTTTCAAGCACAGAGGGGAACGGCAAAATTTTGAACTATATGAGTATGGCCCTGCCAACTGTAGCGTTTAAAACACCCGTAAGCCAGGAATATCTAGGGGAATATGGCGTGTATGCCGAAGCACACAGCGCCGAAGCACTGGCGGCAGCCATTGAACGTGCGTTGAATATGCCTTTAGCGCAGCGAGAGCAAACGGCTCAGGCCCTACGTCATCATGTAACAACCAATTTTACCTGGCAAAAAACGGGACAACAGATAGAAGCGGTTTACGCAGCCGTATTAAACGGCCATTCACAACCCGCAGTGGCAGTTCAAAAATCATCGCCGCTAAAGACGGGTCAGTGCTAAAAAATACAAAAATACACCGTAAATAGCGGTTTATTCGCGGCCCAATCGAGTCGAACGACGATGATTGATTTTTATTTGAAAGTACGTTATAATGAGGCCGTAAAGCATACTGTTAAGGAGGAGCCACCACGGTTTCATGCACATGGGAGAGGTTAAAACCACAGCCGAAGGCACACAAAATAATTTACCGGAAGATGATATGACAATGGAGCAGCTGCTGGAATCATCACCAATGGATATCCAGCCGCTGGAAAAAGGGTCTATTATCACCGGAACAGTTGTAAGCATTAGCCCCACAGAATTACTGGTAAACGTCCGTTCAAAATACGAAGGGATCGTCAGGGCCAAAGACCTGGAACGGGTAGACCCAGAATACCTGGCAAAGATAAGCGTAGGCGACGAAATTCCTGTTTACGTCGTTCATCTGTCTGATGAAGATGGCTACGTAATTTTATCACTGAACAAAGCCGTTATAGAAGAGAACTGGGAAAAAGCCCAGCATATGTTCGAGGCCGGCGAAATTCTAGAACGAGAAGTAATCAGTACTAACAAGGGCGGATTGATTGTTGCTTTTGGCTCCGTAAGAGGCTTCGTCCCCGGCTCACAACTAGACAGCCACCACAGCGGTGGTGGGGGAGACAAGTCTAACCGCTGGGCCAATCTGATTGGTCAAAAGCTGCAACTTAAAATCATTGAAGTTGACCGGCGGCGGAATCGGCTAATTCTGTCTGAACGGGCCGCCGTTGAAGAAATGCGCCAACAACAAAAAGAAGAAATGATTGATAGCCTCACCGTCGGCGAAGTAGTTAAAGATGCACGCGTAACCAGCCTGGCTGATTTTGGCGCGTTCGTCGACCTGGGGGGCGCAGAAGGATTGATCCACCTCTCGGAGCTGGCCTGGACCCAGATTTCCCATCCGCGAGATGTCCTAAAAGTAGGCGAAATCATTGACGTCTACATTTTGAACATTGATCATGAACGGAAACGCATTGGCTTGAGCCTAAAGCGCCTGCAACCTGAACCCTGGAGCCAGGCCCTTGACCTGTACCAACCTGGGCAAATTGTTACCGCTGTGATCACCAAACTCACCAGCTTTGGAGCCTTCGCTCGGGTAGACAATAGTCTTGAAGGGTTAATTCACATTTCCGAGTTGGCCGACCGGCAAATTGGGCATCCCCGCGAAGTTGTCCACGAAGGCGACGAAGTTCAGGTGCGCATCATCAGCATCGAACCCAGTCGCCGTCGAATGGGCTTGAGTCTGAAACAGGCGCAGGAAATTGCCCCCGCAGACGACGAGGTTGAAATCGAAGCGGAAGAAGAAGCAACCGCCCCCGCAGAAGACAACACCATTGTTTCAAAAACAAATCTGCAAGAGGCCTAACGGCACCTGAGTGCCAGACAACCTCAAGGGGCGAGTAAGATACTCGCCCCTTTTTCATTGTTCCACCGCTCACAAGACTCAAAAAAATCAAATTAGAATTTTTCAAAACATTTGGTATAATTAATTATAACATACATAGTGAAAGCACTTAGATTTCAGACAATGGGATGAAACGGTTCGTTATGGGTAGGGACAGACCAGTCCCTACAGATGGCGGGAGAGAAGATAGTCTTTCCCACTCAATTGTCTGATATTTAACGGATTGTTCTATCAGGTAAAACAATGCTTTCATTACAAAAATTTGTATTATTAGATGAGAACCCCCTCATTAATCACCCATTAATCTTCATCTAATCAACAATACCCATAATATCCCCACCCGGAAAAACTCGTTTACACTTGTTTTTTGTGTAACGTCTATCACAATAAAAGGAACAGAATTATGGCTGATAAATTTGATCGCTTTACCAAGCGTGCCCGTCGTGTTCTAACCCTGGCACAGGAAGAAGCACAACGGTTAAACCATAATTACATCGGCACCGAACATCTCCTTTTGGGCCTTATTAGAGAAGAAAACGGCGTCGCTGTGCGCGTACTAAAAGAATTAAGGATTGACTTAAGGCAGGTAAGAGAACGTGTGGAACGTACCGTGGGGCGCGGACAACGCGCAATGTACGGCAAACTGAGCCTCACGCCACGCACAAAACGCGTCATAGAGCTGGCGGTTGATGAAGCCCGCCGGCTAGGGCATCATTACATTGGTACCGAGCACCTTCTGCTGGGCCTGATCCGAGAAGGCGAAGGCGTAGCAGTTGATGTGTTGAAGAGCCTGGGCGTGAGCTTAGATAAAGTACGCGCCCAAACTGCACGTGTTATGATGGAAAATTCCACCCGCACCGGAACCGCCATCGACAAAAAAAAAGAAACCCCCCTGGTTGATCAATTGGGCACTGACCTCACCGCCAAAGCAGAGCAAGGCAAACTAGACCCCGTTATTGGCCGCAAAACCGAAATTGAGCGTGTAATCCAGATTTTGTCCCGCCGCAACAAAAATAACCCCGCCCTCATCGGCGAGCCGGGTGTGGGCAAAACCGCCATCGTTGAAGGACTGGCCCAACGGATAGTCAAAGGTAATGCCCCAGAAACCCTCCTTGGCAAGCGCGTAGTTATGCTAGATGTGGGGTCGCTGGTAGCCGGGACAATGTATCGCGGCCAATTTGAAGAACGGCTCAAGCGCGTCATTGAAGAAATAAAAGAATCTGGCGCCATTTTATTCATAGACGAAGTTCATATGCTGGTGGGAGCCGGCTCTGCTGGAAGTTCCGTAGACGCGGCCAACATCCTTAAACCCGCCCTCTCGCGCGGCGAATTGCAATGCATTGGGGCCACTACCCTGGATGAATATCGCAAACACATCGAAGGCGACGCTGCCCTGGAGCGCCGCTTTCAGCCTGTTATGGTGGAAGAACCTTCCATAGAAGAAACCATTGAAATTCTCAAAGGTGTGCGTAGTCGATACGAGGCGCACCACAACCTTGAAATCACCGATGAAGCCCTGGAAAGTGCCGCCTACCTTTCCGCGCGCTACGTTACCGACCGTTTTATGCCTGACAAAGCCATTGACTTAATTGATGAAGCCGGCGCGCGGGTGCGATTGTACAAAATTCCTTTCACGCAAGGGCAAAACAATACCGTTATTGAACTGAGAGAACTTCGACGCACAATGCAAGAAGCCATCAGCGCCGGACAGTTTGAACAAGCCGCCTCCCTGCGCGACCGAGAACATGACTTGCAACAAGAACTAGACAGCGAAAGCGGCTGGACCCCCACCACCAGACCCAAAGTTACCGCAGAAGATATTGCCGACGTTGTGGCAATGGTCACGGGCATTCCCGTACAGCGCATTGCCACCGAAGAATCTGAGCGTCTGCTGAAAATGGAAGAAGCCCTGCACAACCGTGTGGTAGGGCAAGATGAAGCCATCAACGCCATTGCCAAAGCGGTACGTCGTGCCAGAGCCGGGCTAAAAAACCCCAAACGTCCCATTGGAACCTTCATTTTCCTGGGGCCAACCGGCGTGGGCAAAACCCTGCTGGCAAAAACCCTGGCCGAATTTCTATTTGGCAGCGAAGAGGCACTGATAAAACTTGATATGAGCGAGTTTATGGAACGCCACAACGTAGCCCGGCTGGTAGGCTCCCCGCCCGGCTACGTGGGCTACGAAGAAGGTGGCCAACTCACCGAAGCCATTCGACGGCGACCTTATTCCGTCATCCTGTTTGACGAAATAGAAAAAGCTCATCCCGAAGCTTTTAATATGCTCTTGCAAATTATGGAAGACGGTCAACTGGCCGATGCCAAAGGCAAACGCATAGACTTTAGAAACACTATCATTATCCTTACCTCAAACGTTGGCGCAGATATGATTAAACGGGCAAACATTGGCTTCAATATGAAACATGACGAATCCAGAAGCGAACAAGAAGCCTACGAAGATATGCGCAAAAAAGTTACCGCCGAAATGGAACGTCTTTTCCGTCCCGAATTCCGCAATCGACTGGATGGAATTATGATCTTCAAAGCACTCACCAAAGACGAAATCAAAAAGATTATGGACTATGAGCTGAGAGAAGTGCGCTCTCGGCTGGCAGACAAACATATTTCGCTATCGCTCACCGAAGCCGCCGCAGAGTTCTTGTGCGATGAAGGCTACAATCCAGATTATGGCGCCCGACCCCTGCGGCGCGTGTTGCAAAATTACGTAGAAGATCCCCTTTCAGAGGGTATCCTTTCCGGCAAATACCTGCCCAATGACGACCTTGAAGTAGATTATCAAAATGATGAAATTGTGGTGAACGTTACCCATCGAGAGGCCCCCGAGGAAGCGGCCCCAGAACCAGAAGCCGTCGCCTGACCATCCATTTGAACAAGCAGCACCCAGGGTGTGGACACTTATTGTCCACACCCTGTTTTTTCGTTCAACCATCCAGAATAGGGCAATCGCATCCTAATTTTTTGAAGCAAGGTTTGTGGTTTATCAGGCCAATTTGTAGGGACAGAGCAATGCTCTGTCCCTACACGAATGAGATTTTAACAAAATACGGGTTTTTACCATGGATTTTTCAAGAGAAATCCCGCCGCCTGGGTACATTCCATTGAGTATGCGTTTGCCCCGCCATCCAGAACATCCGTGCTTGTCATTTGGCCCCACCTCTGCTATAATGCAATCATCATGGCGAAACCAAAAACAGTTTTTGTATGTCAACAATGTGGTGCGAACCACCCCAAATGGATGGGGCGGTGCAATCAATGCGGGCAGTGGAATACCCTGGTAGAAACCATTGTGCAACCTGCCCAGGCCGGCACCACAACTCACCGCGCGGCCAATCACATAGTCTCTAGCACCGCGCCGCAGCCGCTTTCGGCTGTGCCCATTGAACGCCTGGACCGCATCACGCTCCCCATGGAAGAGTTCAACCGTGTGCTGGGCGGCGGCATTGTTCCCGGCTCGCTCACCCTCATCGGCGGTGACCCCGGCGTGGGGAAAAGTACGTTGCTGTTGCAAATATCCGCATCAATGGCACAGACACTTGGCCCCATCCTGTACGTTTCCGGGGAAGAAAGCATCTACCAGATAAAAATGCGGGCTGAACGACTGGGCGTAAAAGAAGACAATTTGTTTATTCTCAACGAAATCAACGTGAATGCCATCTTGCAGCACATTAAAAACCTGTCTCCCAATCTGGTGATTGTTGATTCCATCCAAACGATGTATCGAGATGAATTAACCTCAATGCCTGGCTCGGTCACTCAGGTGAGAGAATCGGCAATGCAGTTTCAAGCCATGGCCAAAGGGCACAACATCCCCATATTTTTAATTGGGCACGTTACCAAAGATGGCACCATCGCCGGGCCGCGCGTGCTGGAACATATTGTTGATGTGGTGCTTTATTTGGAAGGTGAACGGTATCACACCTATCGATTGTTGCGGGGTGTAAAAAATCGTTTTGGCGCAACCAACGAAATCGGCGTATTTGAAATGCAAGAGGGGGGTATGACCGAAGTCCCCAACCCCAGTGAAATCTTTCTTGCCGAGCGACTGCCCAATGCGTCTGGTTCCGCAATTACCGTTACCGTAGAAGGGACACGTCCGCTGCTGGTTGAGATTCAGGCACTGGCCACCACAACCAGCTTTGGTAATCCCCGGCGCACATCCAACGGCGTGGACATGAACCGGCTGCTGCTGATGCTGGCAGTATTGACCAAACGGGCGGGCGTGCGAATGGGGGATCAGGATGTATTTGTGAACGTGGTGGGTGGCCTGCGTGTCAGCGAACCCGCCGCCGACTTGTCGATTGCAGCGGCCATTGCATCCAGCGCCAAAAACAGACCCATCGCCGCCGACCTGACGCTCATTGGCGAAGTTGGACTATCAGGGGAATTAAGGGCCGTGGGACACGTGGAAAATCGGCTGAAAGAAGCGGTTAAGTTGGGTTTTAAGCGCTGCATCCTTCCCAAAAACAATGCTACGCGCGGGGCGATGGTTCCTGACATCAAACCAATTTTCGCCCGCTCGCTACCAGAGGCTATTGAAACTGCGCTAATCTAGGATTGCCGCTGCAGGTGCAATTTTCTTTGACTTTTTCATGCCTTCGTGATACCATTTTAAGCGGTGGGGCGGTGGTTTGTTATTTATTTAACCATTGTTGCATACATAATAGTTTAACAGCACTTGTTAAATTGCATTTTTAGAAAATACCCCCCGCCAGCATCTAATGTTCAATCCAGTTATTTCACGGGCACCGCAAAAACAGTCTGCCGCACACCTGTATCTTCATTCGTTTCAGATACATGTTTGGGTTGCAATTTAAACGTGCGTGTTCCGCACATTAAGGCCAACGTGCACGTTAAAACATGTTTTAACCGCTCAGCCCAGAAAGTCAATCCATGAGCCTTGAATTTATTTTTCGGCTGGTAGGGATGGTGGTATTCGCGGTGATTGGGGCGCAGCTAGCCAAATATTTGCAAATTTCGCCTCACACCATTTCCACCCGCTTATCTATTGCACTGGCGTTATCATTTTCTGCATTGGGACTGTTGGTAACCCCCTGGCTAACAATAAAACCTTTCAACTGGATACGCTATCAAATTCGGCGTATGCCGGCATCGCGCCTGCTATCTGCTGTGTTTGGCCTCACAATTGGTCTGGGAATTTCTGCATTACTGGTTCCCCCGCTAGCCAAACTTCCTGCCCCATTCAGCCAGATCCTCCCGTTGAGCTTCAGTTTGTTGTTTGGTTATCTAGGTATTGCCGTTATGGTTATGCGTCACCAAGACATTGTGTCGCTCATTACTTCTCCTTCCGCTCTGGTTTCTAGCCGCAGCAGTCAGAGTGGAAGACGAACTGGAGGCGGGCCTCAAGATGTGATTCTGGTTGATTCTAGCGTCATCATCGATGGGCGTATCGCGGACATCAGCCAAACCGGCTTCATTCGTGGCACGCTGCTGGTACCCCGGTTTGTACTGCTGGAAGTTCAGCACATCGCCGATTCTTCCGATTCATTGCGCCGCAACCGGGGACGACGGGGGCTGGAAATACTGAGCCAACTGCAAGAAAACTCAATCATCCCGGTGCGTATCACCGACCGCGACGTGGAACACGTGCGGGAAATTGACGACAAACTAGTGATGCTCGCCAAGCAACTGCAATGTCCCATCTTAACCACAGATTATGGCCTGAATCGCGTGGCTAAATTGCAGGGCGTGTTGGTGCTGAATATCAACGAGCTGGCCAACGCCGTAAAAAACGTCTACCTTCCCGGCGAAACAATGTCTTTGCGGATTATCCAGGCCGGCAAAGAACCCAAACAAGGGGTCGGATATCTGGACGATGGCACAATGGTAGTGGTGCAAAATGGCTCGCGGTACATTAATTACACCATAGAAGTTGTTGTTACCAAAATATTACAAACTACTGCCGGACGAATGATTTTCGCCCAACCGGCAAATTAATAATGTTGACCCTAATGACCATAAAACTTTACAACTCACTGACCAGAAAAAAAGAAACCTTCAAACCAATAGAAAAAGGCTTTGTTGGAATTTACGTGTGTGGACCAACCGTCTACGGACATTCGCACCTGGGGCACGCCAAAAGCTACATCTCCTTTGACGTAATTATTCGCTATTTGCGCTACGTGGGTTACAAAGTGCGTTACGTGCAAAATATCACCGACGTCGGCCATCTCACCGATAACGCAGATGAAGGCGAAGACAAAATCTTGCGTCAGGCGCAAAAAGAACGGCTGGAGCCAATGGAAGTTGTGGAGCGCTACACGCGGAGCTATTTTGAAGATATGGATGCGCTCAACGTAAAACGCCCCGATATTTCCGCGCATGCATCCGGGCACATCCCCGAACAAATTATGCTGGTGCAAGAGCTATTAGACAGCAAACACGCTTACGAAAAGGGCGGCTCCGTTTATTTTGATGTGAGCAGCTACCCCAAATACGGGCAACTTTCTGGACGCAAAGTAGAAGAACTATTTGAAGGGGTACGCATAAACACCAACCAAGACAAGAAACACCCCGCCGATTTTGCCCTGTGGAAAAAGGCAGACAAAACACACATTATGAAATGGCCCAGTCCCTGGGGAGAAGGATACCCCGGTTGGCACGTAGAATGTTCCGTGATGTCAACCAAATATCTGGGTGAGCCGTTTGATATTCACGGCGGCGGCCTGGAAAACATCTTTCCTCACCACGAAAGCGAAATTGCCCAATGCGATGCCGCTCACCACAAAGGCTTTGCCAACTACTGGCTCCACAACAATATGGTCACCGTAAACGGCATGAAAATGGGCAAAAGCCTGGGAAATGCCATCAGCCTCAAACAACTTTTTAGCGGTGATCATCCTCTGCTGGAAAAAGCCTACGCCCCACTCACCATTCGCTACTTTGTTTTAAGCAGCCATTACCGTTCGCCGCTAGATTTTAGCAACGAAGCGTTGCAAGCCGCAGAAAAGGGACTGGCACGCCTGCACGCAACCGTCAAACTGGTTCGAGACCACTTGCAGCACGCCCCAGCGGGAAACGTCCCCGCGGAAGTGACAGCAATGATTGAGCAGCACACGCAAGCCTTCACCACGGCAATGGACGATGACTTTAACAGCCCTCAGGCCATTGCCACCCTGTTTGACTTTAACAAAGCGGTGAACACCTTGCTCAATACCGGAACGCCACTCTCAAAACCAGCGCTCACCGCCATCGACGCCTTTTATCGCACCCTGGGCGAAGACGTACTCGGCATCATTCCCAATGACCTCAGCGCAGAAATTGGCGGCGAATTGGTTGACGGGCTGGTGAACATTCTTATTTCCTTGCGCCAGCAAGCGCGGGTTAACAAAAATTGGGCCACCGCCGACACAATCCGCAACCAGCTTGCCAACCTGGGCATCATTTTAGAAGACCGTCCCGACGGCACCATCTGGAAGCTAAGTAAATAAGGCGTGTTCCGCGTTGCGCGTATTGTAGCGCGAAACACAAAAAACAAACCTATGTCAGAACTGTTATATGGTCGAAACGCCGTGCGCGAGTGCTTGCGTGCACGGCGCCGGCACATTCATCGGCTAATTTTGGCGCAGGGAGTGAAAAATAGCCCCGCTGTGCAAGAAGCCATCGAGCAAGCACAGGCACTACACACCCCCATCGAGCGCGTGCCCCGCCGACAACTCAACCAGCTTGCAACCGGCAATCAGGGTGTCGTCCTGGAAGTAGGCCGCCCACCTACGTTTGCCTTGCCAGACCTGCTCCATTTTGCCCAAAAACAACCTGAACCACCCTTTCTGCTGGCGCTGGACCACATCGAAGATCCGCACAACGTCGGCGCACTGCTGCGCACAGCCGAGGCCGTAGGCGTACACGGCATCATCATCCCCAACCGTCGTGCCGTCGGGATCACCCCCACCGTCGTCAACACCTCCGCCGGCGCCACCGAGTACCAACGCATCGCCATTGTCCCCAACCTGGCGCAAGCTTTACTGACCTTAAAAAAATCGAACTTATGGGTGGTTGGCGTAGAAAAAGCGCCCACAGCCCGGCCATTCCACCAGGTTGATCTCAATATACCCATTGCGCTGGTGCTGGGGAACGAAGGAAAAGGCCTCTCCCAACGCATCAGCCAGCTTTGTGACCTGCTCATAGAACTGCCCATGCGTGGACGGATTGAATCGCTCAACGCCTCCGTCGCCGGAGCGCTGGCGATGTACGAAGTGTGGCGTGCTCGGCAATTTTCCACCCAGTGATTTGACATTTGATGATAATAGAATATACTCATCGCTTGTACCACGGTTGCCGTCTTACCAGTAGCCAGTGGTACTTTTAGAGTACGGAGAGGTTCCCGAGTGGCCAAAGGGGGCTGACTGTA